>JAPYPO010000514.1 GCA_029937645.1 Candidatus Hydrogenedentota bacterium | reverse complement strand
AAACGATGTCTGCGGATCTAAAGATGACTTTTCTAAATGGGAAATCCGGGCTTAGCATTCGTGTTCATTGGTGTTCATTCGTGGTTCCAGTGGCGGCGTTTGCTCGATTTGCTTCATTTGCCATGCGTTGGTAGAATTACCCTAGTAACCCGCCCGAAAGTACGCGTTTTCGTCCCCCTTCTCGAAACACCTCGACGGGTGGATCGCGCGTGGGAGCGAATCGTGGCACAAGAAGTTTCAGAGGCGCTGGTGGTGCGGAGCGTCGATTTCAGCGAAACCAGTCGCATTGTGAATTTTCTGTGCCCTAAACGGGGCCGGCTCGTTTGCATGGCGAAAGGCGTCCGGCGTCCCAAGAGCCAATTGGCGGGGCTTTTGGATACCTTCAACCGCCTGGAATTGGTGTATTACTGGAAGGATGGCCGCTCGGTTCAGGTGCTGGGCGACGTCACGCTCCTGGATGAGTTTCGCACGCTCAAGGCGGATCTCGCGAAATCGACCTTTGGCGCGTTACCGCTCGAACTGGCGCACAAAGTATCGAATGAAAATGAGCCGTCGGAGGTACTCTACAACGAGTTGCTCCACGGGCTGGAACAATTAGAACGGTGGTCTGGCGATGTTCGGACCCATGTCTGCTGGCAAATGTTTCATCTGCTGTCCGCCGCTGGCTATGAGCCATCGCTCAGCGAATGCGTCCGCTGCGGAAACTCGGTAGGCCCGCGCGCAGGGTTTTCCTACGAAGGCGGCGTGACCTGCGGGGCGTGCCCTGCGGACCGCAAGGTGGAGGCGTCGACGCTTGAGTCGTTGCGGCTTTTTGCCGGATGCAAAGAGACGTGTCCGGAAGCTTCGGTAAATCCAGAGGCATATCATGTATTGAGATACTTCGCGACGCGGCAGTTGGACACCAATTTGCGGAGCGCGAACGTTATTGAACAGATGTACCCCTGAGATGGGATTAGCTCAACAAGTATTTTAGCCACAGAGGACACAGAGCACACAGAGAAGAAACGCGCGAACGGGCTCACGGAAACCTCTGTGATCTCTGTGCCCTCTGTGGCTAACCGCTCTTTGATTATTCGTGCCAACACAGCTCAACGGAAGAGTTATCAAAAAGGATTTCATGGGAACACCCATCGAACGCATACGCAATTTCTGCATAATTGCGCACATTGACCACGGCAAATCGACGCTGGCCGACCGTTTTCTCCAAGATACGGGGACCATCGAAGCGCGGAAGCTCAAAGAGCAGACGCTGGATACGATGGATATTGAGCGGGAACGGGGCATTACGATTAAGTCGGTGGCGGTCCGCATGAAGTACGTGGCGGAAGACGGCTTGGAATACACGCTGAACCTCATCGACACGCCCGGTCACGTCGATTTTTCCTATGAAGTCTCCCGGAGCCTGGCGGCCTGCGAAGGCGCGTTGCTCTTAGTGGACGCAGCGCAGGGTGTGGAGGCCCAAACACTGGCGAACGCGTACAAAGCGATCGACCAGGATCTCGAAATCATCCCCGTCATCAACAAAATCGATCTGCCCAGCGCGGATATCGAGTCAGCCGAAGAGCAGATAGAAGAGGTCCTCGGCCTCGACAGCACCGGAGCCATCCACACAAGCGCGAAGGCGGGCCTCGGGATTACCGAAGCGCTGGAGGCGATTGTCCATCGAATCCCCGCTCCGGTGGGTGATCGGGAAAAATCTACGCGGGCGCTGATCTTCGATGCGGTATACAATTCGTACCGCGGCGTTATTATCTACATGCGCGTTGTAGAGGGCACCATCAAGACGGGATCAAAGATCCAGATGATGTCCACCGGCATGAAGTTCGACGTGGCGGAGGTGGGCGTCTTCTCGCCTGACATGATTCCCTCAGAGACCCTGGCAGCGGGCGAGGTGGGTTATCTCATTTGCAACCTCAAGACCCTGGAATCCACCAAGATTGGCGATACCATAACCGATGCGCTGCATCCGGCGACGGAGCCGCTGCCGGGCTACGAGGAAGTGCTGCCGGTGGTATTTTGCGGGATGTATCCCGCGGTCGCGACGGACTTCGGTGAGCTACGGGACGCATTGGAACGCCTGCAATTGAACGACGCCTCCTTCCAGTTTCAAGCCGACAGTTCGGACGCGCTCGGCCTGGGCTTCCGCCTGGGATTTCTGGGCCTGCTGCACATGGAAATTGTGCAGGAACGGCTCGAGCGCGAATTCGACTTGACGCTCGTGACCACGGTGCCGAACGTGGCGTACAACGTTGTGCTTGCGAACGGCGAAACGCTCCACATCGAAAACGCATCCAAGATGCCCGCCGCCGGCGACATCGACCATGTGGAGGAGCCGTACATCGAGGCGGATATCATGTGTCCGACGGAATACCTGAGCGCCGTCATCGATCTGTGTAAGAAAAAGCGGGGCGTTCATGTGCGGGTGGATTACGTCGACAAACGCCGGTGTATGGCGGTGTACCAGATGCCGCTGGCCGAAATCGTCCTCGATTTCTACGACAAATTAAAAACACTGACGCGGGGCTACGGGTCGCTCGATTACCGTATGATAGGCCATCGGCCCGGCAATCTGGTCAAGCTGGATATCCTGCTGAACGGCGAACGCGTCGACGCGTTATCGTGCATCGTCCACCGGGAACGCGCCGCGTGGGTCGGCAAGACGCTCGCGGCGAAGTTGCGCAAGCTGATTCCGCGCCAGCAATTCGAGGTAGCGATTCAGGCGGCGATCGGCGGCAAGATTATCGTGCGCGAAACGGTCAAGTCGCTGCGGAAGAACGTGACGGCCAAGTGTTACGGTGGCGATATTACCCGCAAGCGCAAGTTGCTCGAGAAACAAAAGGAAGGCAAGAAGCGCATGAAGCAGGTGGGCAGCGTCGAGGTGCCGCAAGAGGCCTTTATGGCCTTGCTCCGCGTGAACGAAGAGGGCGACTGATCGTGGCGGGCGCGAAAGGGATTTTTGGGAGCCTCGCGCGGCTCATCCACGCCTTTACCGGGCCGTGGACCCGCTCGAACGGGGCCGGATGGATCGTGCTTATCATTTTCATCCTTA
>JAPYPO010000031.1 GCA_029937645.1 Candidatus Hydrogenedentota bacterium | reverse complement strand
CTACAACACCGTTCGGTGGATGACCGGTGAATCGACTTTCGCCATCGGACCCTCCCGCGTAAACCCCAAAACCGGCGAAATTTATGACGCGGATATTCTCGTCGCCTCAAGCTGGCTCCAATACTTCGAGCAAACCTACGAGAACTTATTCGCCGAAGCGGAGGCCATGATGGCCGACGAAATGGACGGCAAAGACTTAACGATGGGCGACTACATTCGCTTTCTTCGCCATCGTGACAGCAGCGAAGTGCGGGAACGCGAGGAGCAATCGCTGTACCGCTGTGAATTCGCCACCGGCTTCCGGCAGCAACTGGCTATCGCCGCGCTCGCGCAGGCCGCAGACCTGATAAAGAAAAAGAAGGAAGAGGAAGAAAAAGCGGAGAATGGGGACGAGGAAGAGAAGGAGAAAAAAGAGGAAAAGCCGAAACGCAGAGGCGTGCCCCAAGACTTCATCACGCAGGGCCTCAAAGAACTCATCATGCACGAGGTCGGCCACACGCTCGGCCTTCGCCACAATTTCAAGGCATCCTCCATGCTCGACATTGGCGATCTGCACAACAAAGAGATCGTCGAAGAGCGCGGCCTCCTCGGCAGCGTTATGGATTACAGCTTAGTCAATATCGCGCCGGAGGGCGTCGAGCAGGGCTACTACTTCACACCGACCCTCGGCCCCTGGGACTACCTCGTCATCGACTACGCCTACCGGCCTATCAGCGGAGGCGAGCAAAAGGCCCTCAAGGAGATCGCGGCCAAAGCCGCCGCCGTCGAAAACGCCTACGCGACCGACGGTGACCTCATGCGCGACTTTGACCCCCTCACGAACATGCGCGACATGAGCAGCGATCCACTCGCCTATGCCGTTCAACGAAGTGAAATAATCGAGAGTTTGTGGGACGGACTGGTCGAGCGCGTCACCGTCGAGGGCGAGGGCTACCAAAAGGTCCGGACCGCCTTCTACATCACGCTGGCCGACCTCCAAAACAGCCACTACTTCGCGTCTCGCTACATCGGCGGCATCTATTTCAATCGCAACTTCCGCGGCGATCCCGACGAGCGCCCCATATTCGACATCGTCGGATATCAGAAGCAGCATGAGGCGCTGAAATTTGTCGTCGACGAGGCCCTCTCCGACGACGCCTACGACTTCGACCCCGAAATGTTGGCGCGCCTCGCGCCGAACCGCTGGGACCACTGGGGCAGCACCTCCCCCTTCCGCCTCGACGTGCCCATCCATAGCCGAATTTTACAGGGGCAGGCGAGAATCCTCTCGCGGCTCTTCTCCACCAGCGTACTCACGCGCATCCACGACGGCGCCATGTATGCCCAGGCCGACACCGACGTCTTCACCATAGACGAACTCTACGGCGCGGTAACCGAGGCCATCTGGTCCGAACTCGCGAAAGACACCGACGAGAGAGAGTGGAGCGCGAAAGATCCTTTCATCTCAAGCTATCGCCGCGACCTCCAACGCTACTTCTTCAAATACTTCCTGCTTGAGGATGTCCTCAACCCCTGGCCCGGATTGCCCCAAGACTCCCGATCCGTCGCTTGGACGCACCTGGGGAAACTGCAGCGGCGCATCGATACACTCCTCGAAGACCTCGATGCCGACGACGACCGAAGCCTAGACGCGCTAAGCGCCGCCCACCTCCGCGAAACACAAGTCCGTATCGCCAAGGCAATGGATGCGGCCTTCTCAGTAATTAACTACTAGGGAATTTTAACCAATTATAGACGCTGAAATGCGCCGATAATTACAAGCAGGGGGTGTCTAAGCCATGAAGAGAATCACGCCGATTACTACGACGAGGCCGCTTCTCGCACAGACGGACGAGAAAACATCATATCCGCTATTGCCGCTCATATTGTTGGTTACTAAGTTTAAATAGAAGCCACGCCAGCGACCACGGCAAAGATCATGATGAATAGGCCGATTCATGTGATAATCTCCATGCGAATCGTAGCAGATACACTGCTTGCGAGGGGGCGTGAGATCGCTCTGCCTGACCCAATCCTCCGGCGTGTGTTATTGTGAGTGGTACACAGAACGCTCTGACCCAGACCGAAACGAGGTACTATCATGAAAAAGATCGCCTACACTTTTGCAGCTGCAGCCCTGCTTGTCCTCGCAGCCGCCGTCGCGGGACGCATCATCGGTGACCCCCACGCGCTCCAGGGTACCGCAATAAAGAGTTGGATCTCACTGTCCTCCAATCTCGCCCTCATCGGAATTCTTACCACGCTACTAGCGAGAAACGAATAAGCCAAGCTGTCAGGGAATGAGTGGCAGGTTGCACCCATGTGATTGTATTCATGGAAGCTGCACTACACGCCTTCCGGACGCACCGTAAATACCGGGCAATTCACCAGGCGTACCACCTTCTCAGCCGTGCTGCCGAGCATCGCATGACTGATGCCTGTTAGCCCGTGCGTTCCTATCCATTCCCGCTACTTGTGCTGAAAGTGTACGAATAGCCGCCCAAAATTCTTGCTGTCTTTTTCGACCCGGTGGTACTGCTGCTTGATGTGGGGCTGCTGAAGGAAACGCAGCACTTTTTTCTTGAGCTGGCCGCTTCCCTTTCCCGGAATAATCTCGATGGTTTTGATCCGCTTCGAGACAGCCTCTTCGATAACACGATTCAGTTCCTTGTCGATCGCGCGGCCTTTGGAAAAGATGTCGTGAAGGTCGAGCGTGATTTTAGCCATGGGTCGGCATCCCCGCGCCGGCGGAATACCACAGCGAACGCTGGCCCAGTAGGGCTTCCACACCGTCAACGAGTTCCTGGGAGGGATTCACCCGGCATGCGCCCGTCGCGTGGATTACAACTTCCGCGTGGATGTCGCTCGCGCAATGGAGAAACACATCGCAGGAGCCTGGCTGTTTGCCGAGAACCTCCGCAAGCTGCTGCAAGACACCCTCGGAATGAGAATTCCCGTTTAGGCGAATGTGAACGGCCCGCGTCAGCCGTTTCTCCGCATCCTCGATGGGAATGATTTCTTCGCCGATGAGGCCGGGCTCGTCGTTGCGGTAGTTTACCTTGCCGCGAACCATGATCACCGTGTCCACCTGCAAGAGGAATTGATGGGCCTCATAGGCCTCGGTAAAGATCGTGATCTCGCACGGCCCCTCCCGCGTGTCCACCGTCACGAACGCCATCTTCTTGCCTTTCGCCGTGACGTGAATCTTCACGATCGTCACGATGCCGCCGAAAAGCGCCGTCGAACCGTCAACGCGCGTCTCAAGATCGGCGAGCCTGAATGTGGAAAAGCGATCCAGCGTATCCATGTATTTCGCCAGCGGATGGCTACTGATGAAGAGACCAATCATCTCCTTTTCATGCGCAAGCGTTTCGGACTCCGTCCATTCCTCTACCTTCGGTGGCGGTTGCGCGAGGGAAACATCCTCGTCCCCGCCCATGAGATCCATGAGCGAAGTCTGGCCCGCGTCTCGGTCGCGTTGACTCACTTGTGCTTCGCTTAGCGCGCCCTCGATGGAGGCGTCCACCTGCGCGCGGCTCCACCCCGTGCTCTCGAATGCGCCTGCCTTATTTAAGCTCTCGATCAGTCTTCGGTTTACCAAGCGCCCCCCCACTCGGCCGCAAAAATCGTAGACATCCTTGAAAGGTCCGGCCGCATCGCGCTCCAATACGATCGATTCCGCGGGGCCATCGCCTACGTTCTTCACCGCAACCAACCCGAATACGATTTCCTTATCGGACACGGTAAAACGCAGCTCACTTCTATTGATGTCCGGCGGATGGACTTCGATCTCGATGCGGCGGCATTCCTCGACGTACATGGCAATCTTATCCATGTTCCCCGATTCGCTGGTAAGCAGGGCCGCCATGAACTGCGCCGGATAATTCGCCTTGAGGTAGGCCGTCTGATAAGCAACGAAGGCGTAAGCCATGCTGTGCGACTTATTGAATCCGTACCCAGCAAAGGTTTCAATCATGTCAAACAGTTTTCCGGCGAGTTCACCGTCAATGCTGTTTTCCGCACAGCCGGTCATAAATTTACCGCGCTGCTCGGCCATGAGATCGGCCTTTTTCTTACCCATGGCTCGGCGCAAAATGTCGGCTTGACCCAACGAGAATCCCGCGAGCGCCTGGACGATCTGCATCACCTGTTCCTGGTACACCGCGATGCCGTAGGTCTCCCCAAGAATCGGCTCTAGGAGCGGGTGGTCGTACTTAATCCCTTGCTGGTTGTACTTGTTCGCCACGTAGGTGTCGATAAACTGCATCGGGCCAGGACGAAACAACGCGACCAGCGCGCAAATCTCTTCGAGACTCTGAAGCCCTATCTTCTTCGCCAGATCCCGCATACCCGAGCTTTCCAACTGAAAGATGCCGGTTGTCTTTCCGGACCTCAGCAACTCATACGCTTTCGGATCGTTGGGCTCGAGGGCATCGATGTCGATTTCCACGCCGTGCGTCTGCTTCACCAGGCGCACCGCATCGTGAATCACCGTGAGCGTGCGAAGGCCGAGGAAGTCCATCTTAAGCAACCCGACTTCCTCAAGGCACTTCATCTCCACCTGCGTCGCGACGGCGGTGTTCTCGCCGGCCGCTTTGAACAACGCCACATGATCCGTCAGCGGCTCGTCGCAAATGACCACGCCCGCGGCGTGCGTCCCGCAATTGCGGATCGTGCCTTCGAGGCGACGCGCGATTTCCCACAGTTTCCCCACCTGCTCGTCTTCGTCCACGAGAGCCTTCAATTCCGGCTCCTGTCCGTAGGCCTTCTCAAGCGTCATCTTCAACTCGGCGGGGATGAGTTTTGCGATACGGTCCACATCGCCGTAGCTCATCCCCAATACCCGGCCCACATCGCGCACCACGGCTTTCGCAAGCATCCGGCCGAAGGTGATAATCTGGCAGACATTGTCCTTGCCGTATTTTTCGTGTGCGTAGACAATCATCTCTTCGCGGCGCTCGTAGCAGAAATCGATATCGAAATCGGGCATGGACACGCGTTCGGGATTGAGAAAGCGCTCGAAGAGCAAGCCATAGCGCATGGGGTCAATATTGGTGATCATCAGCGTGTAGGCGACGATACTGCCCGCGCCGGAACCGCGGCCAGGCCCAACAGGAATCTCCTGCTCCCGCGCAAAATTAATGAGATCCCAGGTCACCAGAAAATAGTCAACAAAGCCCATCTGCTCAATGACACCCAATTCAAAGTCGGCGCGTTCGAGGTAGCCGTCCGGCGGGGTTTCGCCGTAGCGTTCCTTCATTCCATCCGCGACGAGCTGCCGAAGGTACGCTTCCTGCGAAATACCCTCCGGTGGATCGTACTGAGGAATAAGGTGCTTGTGAAGAGGCAACTCAAGGTTGCAGCGTTCGGCCACCTTCTCCGTGTTCGCAACCGCGTCCGGCCATTCTGGGAATACATCCCGCATTTCGTCGGGACTTTTGAAATACACCTCGTCGCTCGAGAAGCGGACTCGATTCGGATCGTCTAGCGTCGTCCCCGTCTGAATGCAGAGTAGCGCTTCGTGCGGCTTCGCGTCCGAACGGTCGAGATAATGGCAATCGTTCGTCGCGATCTTCATGAGTCCGTGATCGTCGGCCAGTTGCGCCAGCAGCGGATTCACCTTCTTCTGCTCGGGCATCCCATGATCCATCAGTTCGATAAGAAAATTGTCCGCGCCATAGATAGAAACAAACTTCTTGATGGCCTCATTGGCCGCGTCCATCTTATCTTCCATCAAGCGCTGCGGAACTTCGCCCGCCAGACACGAACTCGTCGCGATCAGCCCACCGCTATACTTTGCCAGTAGCTCATCGTCCACGCGCGGCTTGTAGTGGAAGCCCTCAAGATAGCCGAGCGAGCTGAGCTTGCACAGATTGTGGTAGCCCTCTTCGTTCTGGCACAGAAGCAGCATATGATAGTAATTGCCGCCCCGCGCCGCCCGGTCGTCCCGCGTGGTCCTGGAGACATACAACTCCGATCCGATAATCGGTTTGATCCCGGCCTCCTTGGCCGCTTGATAAAACTCGACCGCGCCGAAGAGGACGCCGTGATCCGTAATGGCGCAGGATTTCATTCCGAACTCCTTGCACTTCTGCAAAAGTTCGTGAATCTTGCACGCGCCATCGAGCACACTGTACTCCGTATGGCAATGGAGGTGGGCGAAACCACCGGAGGCCGCGCTTTTTACTGCACTCATCGGGCTTTCTCCATCAACAATCCCAACGCCTTGTCGGCGGTTTGTTCCTTGATCTCTTCGCGCGTACCCGCGAACTCGCAGCGTTCCCCATACACGCCATCCGCATCGCTCACGGCCACGTACACCAGCCCCACGGGCTTCTCATCCGAACCGCCGCCCGGTCCGGCGATCCCCGTAACCGCAACGGCCAAATCGGCTCCAAAGTTTTCGCGAACCCCTTCGGCCATCTGGGCGGCCACTTCCTCGCTCACCGCGCCACACTCAAGCAGCGCGTCCTCGTCCACACGAAGCAATCCAGACTTCGCCTCGTTGCTATACGAGACAATGCCGCCCAGAAAATAGCCAGACGAGCCCGCAACATTCGTAATTCGGTGCGCGATGAGCCCGCCCGAACAGGATTCCGCCGTAGCGACCGTCAGGCCGTTCTTCGTCAGAAGCGCACCCAGTGCCGCCTCGACTGTCTCACTTTTCTCGTGCATAAAGCCCTCACATTCAATTCGCAGCGCGGCTACCTTACCTGATGAATACCCAATTGGCAAGAGGCGCGTCTTGTGTGCGTTTTTTTGAATGTTAAGGGGGTATCTAGGTGCTTCCTGTTGCGGAAAGCGGTTTTCAGCGCGGAATAAGGATAAGGCGGTCATTCTGAGCTTGCGAAGAATCTCTTCGACCTGTTGAGTCGCTTTCGGTAAGAGACCCTTCGCAAGCTCAGGATGACAAAAGTGGTGGTTTTTCGTGGCGAAACGTTTGCAGAACCCCTTGCCGTAACAGGAACGAGGTAGCAAAGCGATCAAGTACCGACGGCGAGTTGATGCCGGCAAACTATCTGGGCTTGCCCTTACTTTTCCCGCGCGGCCAGTGTGGTGCCCGCGTGAATCTGGCAGATGGCTACGCCTAGGGCATCGGCCGCGTCGTCGGGACGGGGTAGGTCGTCGAGGTTGAGCAGGATTTTGATCATTTCCTGTACCTGCCGTTTCGTCGCTTTGCCATAGCCCACGACGGCGCTCTTGACTTCGAGCGGGCTAAATTCGCCGATGGGTAATTTCGCTTGGCAGGCCGCCAGCGCGACGACTCCCCGCGCCTGGGCGACGGCGAGCCCGGTGGTGACGTTTCGGGCGAAGTAGAGTTTTTCGATGGCGACGCCTTCGGGGGCGTGGCGTTCGATAAGTTCGCAGGCCTCAGCGTATATTTTTTCAAGGCGGTCCGCGAAAGGGTCGCCCGCTGGTGTTGTAATCGTCCCGTGCGCGATATGCGTGAGGCGGGAACCCTTGCCTTCAACAACGCCATACCCCGTGGTTGCTGTCCCGGGGTCGATACCGAGAATTTTCATGCGGCGTGGTTATTCGGCCATGACCGCAGCCATGTCCTCATCGGAAATCTCGATATTGGAATAGACATTCTGGACGTCATCGTTATCTTCCAAGGCGTCGATAAACTTCAACACCGACGCCACCGCTTTCCCTTCCACCTTCTGCGTTGTCTTGGGCACCATGGTGAGGTTCGCCCCTTCGGAAGTCACGCCAGCCGCTTCGAGCGCCTCGACGACCGCGTGAAGCTCGGTGGGCCCGGTGACGATTTCATAGGCCTCGCCCTCCGTGTCCACATCCTCCGCGCCGGCCTCGATGGCCTTCTCGAAAATATCATCTTCGCTGAGGCCCTCCTTCGGCACGACGATGATTCCGCGCGCCTCGAAATTCCATGTCACCGCCCCATTCTCCGCCATGCTGCCGCCGTTCTTCGTCAGGCAATGTCGCACGTCGGCCACCGCGCGGTTCTTATTGTCCGTCAGCAAATCAACAATCACGGCGATGCCATGGGGGCCGTAGCCCTCGTAGCGCAACTCTTCATAGACGGAGCCAGGTAGCTCGCCCGTGCCCTTTAGGATCGCCTTGGTGACGTTGTCCTTCGGCATGTTTGCCGCGCGCGCGGTCAACAATGCCGTGCGAAGCCGCGGATTGCCCGCCGGGTCGCCGCCGGACCGCGCCGCCACGGCAATTTCCTTCGCCAACCGCGAGAAAATCTTGCCGCGCTTGGCATCCGCCGCGCCCTTCTTTCGTTTGATAGTGCTCCACTTGGAATGACCTGACATGGCCTATGGTCTCCGATGTTCGCTCGCGGCTGCGAGGCAGGGGGATTGTTTATGCGTCACCCATTATAGCAACTGGCGTGGATTGGTGGTAATGGGATGTGCGAACGAACGTGGACTTGGGCCATATTGCCATCGGATGTGTATTGCCGTACCATGATCATTCGAGGTGAAAGTCATGATAATCGGACTTGAACAGGAAGAAGACGGGCGTTGGATCGGAGAGATCCCGGATATCCCTGGTGTCATGGTTTATGGCAAGACACGCGATGCGGCGGTCTCCAAGGTTGAAGCTCTCGCACTTCGCGCTATTGCTGACCGGCTCGACCATGGCAAAGCTGTTCCCGAGTTGAATGAACTGTTCGTGATCGACTCGTGAGCGATTGGATATCTATAAAGGCCCGTAATGTGCTGGCCGCATATTGAATCCGGTGTGGGCCAACAAGAAGTCTACGGGACTATCCATGGCAGAAGATTTACCAAATACGCTCGTGGTGCTGGGGCCTACGGCCTCTGGAAAAACCTCGCTCGGCGTTACTCTTGCGCGTTGGCTGGGAGGCGAAATCGTTTCGGCGGACTCGCGTCAGGTTTATCGCGAGCTGAATATTGGCTCGGGCAAAGATCTGCATGAGTACGAAGACGGCGGAGCGTCGGTTCCCTACCACCTCATCGATGTGGTGGGGCTCGACTCGGAATTCAATGTGTTCGAGTATCAGCGTCAGTTTTTCGAGGTTTTTGAAGATCTTCGAGGCAAGGATGTTCTGCCCGTCGTCGTGGGAGGGACCGGCCTCTACCTGGAATCCGTGCTCAAGGGATATCGCATGGTGGACGCGTCGGAAGATGTTGCGTTCCGTGCTGAGCTTGCAGAGGAAAGCCCGGAGGCGTTGATTGAGCGGCTGCGCGACCTCAAACCTACCCTCCACAATACGACGGATACGGAGGACCGCAGCCGGATCGTCCGCGCCATCGAGATCGCGGTTTACGCGCAGAATCATGAGCCGACTCCTACGCCGGCGCTTCGTCCGATCATCCTTGGGGTTCGCTGGCCGCGCCCAGAGCTTCATGAACGAATCGGCCGACGTCTGAAGGCGCGACTGGATAACGGTCTGGTGGAAGAAGTGGAGGCGCTTTTGAAGGCGGGCGTTTCGCCGGAGCGTCTGCGGCTCCTGGGCTTGGAGTACCGTTTTCTAACGGAGTTCCTCGAAGGCCGAATCAAAAATCGCAACGATTTGTATCAGAAACTGCGCGCCGCCATTGTGTCTTTCGCAAAGCGGCAGGAGACGTGGTTCAGGCGGATGGAGCGCAAGGGATCGGCGATCATCTGGGTCGAGCGGGGAGATCTCGATGTGGCGCGCGCGGCGGTTGAAGGGGCGCTACGCTCCGTATGACGGGGCGGGAGCAACGGACTGTTCGGGCCCTGGAGAAGTATCTAGCGAAGCGGACGGACTTGGCGCGGTATCCCTTGGTTACCGGTAATTTGGAAGGCGTCGAGCATACCGTCGTCATTCCGGTTCTTGCCGAAGGCGGCCGCATTGAAGCGACGCTTGAAAGCTTGGCGGCGAACGATGTTCAGCAGTTGGCACAGACCTTGATCATCGTCGTTGTGAACAACCGGAAGGAGCCACACACGCCGGGCGAGTATATCGCGGATAATGCGAAGACCTTGGAGTATCTCGAAACGCTACGTGGCGCGGATAGTCCGCTGAGGCTCGCTTATATCGACGCGTCCACGCCCGAAAACGAATTCGAAGAAAAAGAGGGCGTCGGCACCGCGCGGAAGATTGGGATGGATTGGGCCGTCCACATCCTGCTGGAAAACGGCGCATTGCGCGGCGGGATTCATTGTTTGGATGGCGACACCTTGGTGGACCCGAACTATCTGGAGACGCTCGCGGATCACTACAGCCACGAGAACGCCCCCGCAGCGGTTATCCCCTTCGCCCATCCCTACACCGGCAGGCCGCAAGAGGTAGCGGCCATCGTGTGCTACGAGATTTTCCTTCGATACCATGTCCTTGGACTGCGATACGCCGGGTCGCCTTACGCGTTTCACACGGTTGGCTCCGCGATGTCCTGTCCCGTCGAGGCCTACTGTGCGGTGTCTGGCATGAACAAGCGCCGCGCCGGGGAAGATTTCTATTTTCTTGAAAAGCTGGCCAAGGCGCGCGGGGTCGTTTCGCTCGAAGGAACGACCGTTCGCCCTTCGCCGAGGTCGAGCTGGCGGGTGCCCTTTGGAACGGGACAACGGGTCCGGCGCTACATCGAAGGCGGTCAAGATGAGTATCTTTTGTATCACCCGAGTTCCTATGAAATTTTGCGAGACTGGCTGCGCTTGATCCGTGAGGATTCCGGCCGAAACGGGGAGCTATTGACGCAGGACGCGGCCCGCATCGAGCGGGAACTCGGCCGTTTCCTGAAGCAGGAAGGATTTGAATTGGCATGGGATCGCATCCGGGGCCAAGCGGCGAACGCGGCGTCTCGACACGCGCAATTCCACCGTTGGTTTGACGGGTTTCGGTCAATAAAACTGATCCACCACTTGCGGGACAACGGATTTCCGTTGATGGGCATGTCCGAGGCGCTTTTCGATTTGATGGAAGGTGTTGGAGAGGATACGGCGCGGTGGCGGGGCGTGAATTTGCGGGACGATCTGGAGGTTCAGAAGGAGATCCTCGGCAGACTGCGTGAGGTGGACTCTTAACATGCATTCCCTCGGAGGACTGTGGGAACGAGAGGTTGGCCTAACAGCCCGTGGTAAAAGTGGCGCGAGAGCGAGAACGAGCGTTTCGGTTGAAATCGAGGCGTGAAATCGCAGGAAATGTGGTGCATTTTCAAGGTTTTGCAACGAAGAGTTCGACCGAAAAAGCCGTTCGCAGCCCGCGTTCGACTTTTGCCACGGGCTGCTAAAGATTACGCTGCTACAAGCCGTCCAAATTGGTCAACGGATACGATAGGACCTTGCGCATTTGGTCGAAGGGTAGGTAGACATAGCAGACTCTTCCAACGATGGAATCCACTGAAACGCCCTTGCGATCCCATTTGTGACTGTCATCGCTGGAGTTGCGATTGTCGCCCAAAACGAAGACCTCGTTCTCTTGTACGCTGTAAGGGCGGTCGAGCGCGTAGTCTATGCTATTTTCCAAATACGGTTCAGAAGCATAGAGGCCGTTTAGATAGACCGCGCCCCCGCGAATGTCTACCGTGTCGCCGGCGACCCCCACGATTCGTTTTGCGAGATAGCCGCCGGTTTCGAAGGGGTCAGCCAATACGATGATGTCCCCACGCGCATAGGTTTTTTCGTTGAGGGTAAGCACGTATTCTTGAGGCGCGAGGGTAGGCTCCATGGAGCCCGAAGGAATGAGGAAGAAACGCATGCCGCGCACCGTCATGAAGTAGATGAAGATAGCGGAGAAAAGTATGATAAATACGTACGCGATCTTGCGACCGGTGGTCAGCGAACCCCTATGATGGATCTTCAACGAGACTCCGTTCGTATCGAGGTCCAAGCGGGTACGACGGCGCTCATTGCCGCAGCTTGGCCTCGGTGTCGCTGATCAGTTTCTGAACCACTATGCTGTCCGGTTCGAAAGCGCGTGCTTCAATCAAGGCCGTCAGCGCCCGCGCCCAATCCTCGGCCCGTATCCAGGCCCGGCCCTCTTGGAGGTGGCAGTAGAATCGATCTTGGTCATTGCGCCCCACGGTGCGGGCTTGGCGCCATGCTCCCGCGCCGTCTTTCCAGTCCACCTCGACATCGAATTTTTCGGCGGCAAAAAAGTTCAGCGCATAGTCCTTGAGGATTTCGAAATCGCGGGGGGCGTATTTTGCCGCCTCTCTAGAAAGCCGCATGGCCTCGCTGTAAAGTTTCTTTTCCGAGGTCCCGTATTTTTTCTGAAGATAGGGAAAGTGGATCATATACATCTGGGACAGGTTGTATAAAAAATCGGGGTTATGCGGTTCCAGTTCGACGGCCGTTCCCAGGTGCTTGAGGCCTTTATCGTAGTCACCGTTGTGAAAATAGTGGATGCCAAGATTATTCTGAGGACCGGCCAGGTCGCCGTCCATCCGAATCGCCAGAAGCCATTTCTGGATCGCGTCGGGGATACGCCCCCGGTAGTCGTAGAGGAATTCTCCGTAATAATTGTTGGCCCGCGCGCTGTTAGGATAGTGTTGGAGCGTGAACAGCCACGATTGCTCGATCAAAGCCAGGCGCCGTTTTGAACCTTCGGCCTTAATGGTCGCCAGATCCCGCTGGCCGGCGTCTGCATGATCCGCAGCGAGATCGCTATCCCACTTGAGCAGCTCCTGCTGTTGCAGATCAAATCGCCGCGCCGCAGCGACGAGTATGTCGGCATCGCCCACCAGTTCTTGAAGATGAAGCAGATCAGAAGGCAGTGTTCCCTGTGCGCCACAGGGAAAGACCACGAGAACAGCAATCACCGCCAATCCGAACGCGATATTTTTCTTCACGAATCAATCTCCGTTTCAAAGCCAATCGTCCGCATGGATTTTCTTAATAGTTTTTTTATTTGTGATGCGCTCATAATTCTGAGCCGGATTTTCCGTGGAACCCATATAGCGACACGAACCCAGTATACGCCCTCATCCGACGGCGCTCCAAGTAAAGGCTGTATACCTTTTTTGAACGACGAGCCCCAAGCGCTCGTACAGGTGGAGGGCTGGGTTATCAGTGGAAACAGTCAGGGCAAAGCGATTCATTCCGTGCCGGGCGAATTCCGCGCGCGCATCGCTCATCAAGGCCGAACCGAAGCCACGCCCCGTATAAGCGGGCCGTACCACGACATGCAGGATAAACCCCACTCCGGCAAGGGTCTCCGCCCCAAAAAGGACGCCCGCGATGCCGCCGTCGATATCGATCACCCGGATATATTCGGGGCGTATCGCGCCTTGCGCTCCTGCGGACACGTTCTGCACGAATGCGAGCGCTCCGTCCCGCGTCCCCAAGTCAGGATGGAGGGGGGTATCTAGGTGGCCCGCGTAGCCATCGGCAAGGGCTTGAGCCATATTCTCGGCATCTTCGGCTTGGGCGGGTCGGCTGATTCGAAACCCGCGCGGGGCAGCCTCTTGATCTTCGGGCAACACTTCGACCATAGCCGCACGGTCCAGTTGGTCGAAACCCAGGGTAGCCAGCGCGGGCTTAAGATCCAACGGGCACAGGGGTACGAAATCTGAAACGATGTGACGAACCCCACGTTTGCGCAGGCCCTCCACGCTTCGCAGAAGGAGATCGGATTCGATCCCTTTTTCCGAATGGCTGGCGAGCACATGTATGAAAGACACGACGCCTGTTTCTCCGGAAATAGCGGAGATGGAGATGCCGATCGCGTTAGCCCCATCAAAGACGGCCAGGGCTTCAATTTCCGCTGCGGCCAGCGAGGCCTCCAATTGAGCCGAGGCTTGGTTCCGGTAGTCGCCCGACGCGCGCGCACCGAACAGTTCGCCGATACCGTCGGCGCTTTCCGACACGAAATCTGCCAAGTTCGGAGGGGCTGTCTGAATCTGCTGTATTGATTCCATGGCCGGAGTATAGGCACATCGGGCAGGCGGGGCGCAAGGCGCGGAAGCCTTCGACGCGACCAACGCGCACTACGTCGTTGAACCACTTCCAACGTCCGCCTTGAATGATCTGTGAGAAGGGAGCGTAATCGGGAGCGGGGTCTCCGGCTTGTCGCGAGGATCCCGATGTATTCAGCGTGGTTGTTCTCAAGTTGCGCAACGCCGAAGAGAAGTAAGAACCGCGAAGCTCGACGGCTCAGGGTGCATCCAGTTTTTTTATCGTCTTTTGTTTGGGCTTGTACCGAGCTTCGCAGCTGTCGTGATTATGGCACAGAAGTGTTGAAAACGCTTCTACTTTTTACTGATCCAAGTTGGAACGGCTGGCCCTATGCTGTCATTCCCATACAAACTGAGTCTTTCCCACAAATCTCTCCCGATACGGGGGTGGTACGCTGTCAAGAGAGAACGGTGTCGGTCGTATCCGCTCTCTGTACTGGAGGCGAACGAGAAGCTGACACGATATTTAATTTCGGTGGTACAATGGCTGTGAAGCGTCACCCTTAGGGATATGACCTCGCTTCTTCGCCTTGCCGCAGTCTATTGGGTCCGCCACGATGAAATTCTTTTCGGTTCTTTTAATTTCCGCGCTTCTTGCGAGTCTTACCGGTTGTCCTTCGGGAAATCCGCTGTCGTTTACGGTCACAGTCCTCAACGCATATCCCCACGACACGGGCGCATTTACCCAGGGCTTGGTCATGGACGGCGGTCGGCTCTACGAAGGCACAGGCTTTCGAGGGCGATCCACATTGCGCGAGGTGGACTTAGAGACGGGCGTCGTGTCGCGCAGCCGGGATCTAAATTCGTCTTTTTTCGGGGAAGGGATTACGGTTTTCGGCGATACAATTATCCAGTTGACATTGCGTTCCGGGGTGGGCTTTGTCTACGATAAGAATACGTTTGACTTGTTGGCTGAATTCGATTATCCGCCGCAGCTTGACGCGGGCTGGGGCATTACACACGATGGGGAATCACTCATTGTGAGTGATGGCACTTCTGTTCTTCACTTCTTGGATCCCGAATCATTTGAGGAGATTGGCAGCGTCAATGTTCTTGACGGCGCGGCGCCGGTCAATCGGCTCAACGAATTGGAGTACATCGGTGGAGAAATCTACGCGAATGTCTGGCTAACAAACAGGATCGCGCGTATTGATCCGGAGTCGGGGGCCGTCAACTCGTGGATCGATTTATCCGGCCTGCTGACTAGGGAAGAGCAAACGGACGCAGACTGGCTGAACGGAATCGCTTACGATCCGATTTCCGACCGCCTATTTCTAACTGGAAAACTGTGGCCAGCGGTCTTCGAGGTCGAGTTACTCCTGCAAGTGCCCTGATTCCAAACCAGGATGTCAAGTTGACACGCGAGTCTGGCATACGTTAAATAGAGGCTTCGTACGCTGCGGCCGAAGAAGAGCGGGATAGGCAGACCGCGCAGACGATCGGGTTCTACAGTCCCGGTTACAAAGTTTGAACCCATAGGAATTTTTTATGTCAGCATTTTCTGAATCCGGTGTCGAGCCGATTGACACCGTTCCGACCCTTGATACACAAGTCGACCGTGTGGAACCCAAGGAAGCCGCGCCGCCTGAGTTTCGACTGGCCTCGCCATGGGACGGCATCGCGTTTCCAGAGGGCGCGATTTGGGTACATTTTTCCGGCGAGGAAAGTGGGGCCAGCGTCATCGGCGATACGTCGCGCCTTGAGAAGGTATATTCGGTCGTGGTCCCATCGCCCGGGTTGGCGTCCTATAGCGGCTCGGAGACGACATCCAGCGGGAGTAACGTCGTTACGGTGAGCGCCGACGCTACGGAGTATACCCCTGAGGAAGAGGTCGACGTCGTGACCTTTGATCATGCCCTGACTGCGATTCCCGATTGGTTTTCGGCGATTGATAACGCGTGGAATTTCCTGAAACCAGGCGGCATCATAGGGGTGCTGGATTACTATGTCTCGCGCCCGGATCCGGAATCAGGATACGCGCGCCATGCCTGGCCGACCCGAACCTTCTGGCCGCTTTGGTTTGCGCGCCGGGATCGTTTTTTAAGCCCGGATCATGTGCCCTACCTGCACGATCTTTTTGAACGCTGCTCGTTGGGGGAGGATCGTGCTCACATTCCCTACCTGCCGGGTGAGGGTGTGCCTCGCTATACCTTTGTAGGGCGAAAACGGGACGAAGACTAACGGCAAATTTTTTTACGGGGGTTGCCATGCCTGAACCATTTGATCTAGATATGCTTAGCCTACCTGAGGATTCGGAGATACACCGCCTGTTGGTACGGTGTGAGGGGATTGAGGCGCTTCGTTTTCTGGACGGCGATAATTTGATGGTCGAAGGAGAGGATTCGCGTGAGACGTATATCGTCTTGCGCGGGAGCTTCGTGGTGGAACAGGGGGGGGACGGTGAAAACGTGGGAAGCGGCACGCCCTTGGCTATTCGAAGCGTTACAGAAGAGGATCCCCTATTTATCGGCGAGATGGCGTATTTGGGCGATAGCATTCGCACGGCTACGGTGCGGAGTTCAGGCGCGGTGTTTGCCCTGTGTCTACATCCGGAGCATGTCGACACGATCATCGAAGAATTTCCTTTTTTTACCCGGGTATTAAGCCGGCAACTTACGCGCAGAGTTCGGGAGTCCGGCGAATTGATTAAGTCGTACCAAGAGAAGTTCGACATGGATACGGTGCAGGTACACAAGCAGGCGGGGGACGAGATTGCGTCCGCGGGCGATGCGGCGGATTGCCTGTATCAGCTCATCGATGGCACACTCACCAAGGATTCGCCGGAAGGCACGGAAACGATCACCTCGGGGAAATATCCGCTGGACATGATCAACGCGGCGGAATTTTTTGCGCGCACGCCCTACCCGGGGTCCATTCGCGCAAAGACGAAGGCTCTTCTGGTGGCCATCGACAAGTCATCGCGCATGGCAATCATTCGAAATTACCCGCAGCTGGCGTCGCACTACCTCAAAAAATAGGCGGCGAGAATTACACCACTTTCGCCACGAGGTGCTCGGCGACGCGGTATATCCGCCCGCGAAACTCCAACAGATAGTATCCGTCCTTCCGGGTTACCTTATCTGCGGGCTGCGTCAAACCGCTCTTGAAGGTTACCAGAATGGGGCTCACCTTTCGGGCGAACGAACGGGCGGCGGCGGGCTTTCCGCCTTGTGCGAAAGAGGTTGAAAGGGTTCCCGCTTCGATTTCATGCGCGAATCGGACAACCTTTTTCACGTAGTCTTGCGTTTCGGGAAAGGGGGGCACGCCTCCATATTTCCGCACGGTGGCGGGGCCAGCGTTGTACGCAGCAAGGGCTAAGGACAGGTTGTTGCTGAAGGCTTTCAAGAGGCCCGCGAGATACTGAGTCCCGCCGGCGATATTCTGCGCGGGATCGAAGATGCTGGTCACCTGCATTTCGGCGGCTGTGCCGGGCATGAGTTGCATGAGGCCGCGGGCACCGACGCGTGATACGGCATTGGGATCGCCGTCGCTTTCGGCTTTGATGACCGCGTAAATCAGAGATTCGCGGAGCCCGTACTTACGCGCGTAGCGGCGCACTAAGTAGCTGTAATCAGATTTGGTGTACTGCGCTGTTGAATCGTAGGTACGGAAGCGACCGGGCACGACGATTTTGTCGAAGCGCATGGACTTTTCCGTGTACGCCGGGTTGTTGCGGTACCGCTCGGGCTGATTTGTCAGGATGGGTACGCCGGATTCATCGACAAAATAGGTAGGTACCCCAGGGCGGGTTGTGTCGGAGTCGCCGCCCAGGATATTGATGACCTTGCCGGATAACGGTTTTTTCGGATCGGTCGATTCCTGTCCCGCTGCGGCTGCGCATAGCAGCAACGTCAAGAAGACTCCCGTCCATCGCGATGTCTGGTGGGCCATGCTGCTCATCTCCATGGCCTACACTATAGCCAGTTAAGTGGTTACTCGGCAATGTTGAGGTTTTTTGGTGCCAAGCCGTATGAAAAGGAATATCCAGGCTGCTAGGCGCTGACTCTTCCCTCGACTGACCAGGCTCGCTCCGACGACGTCCCTTCAACGTTTGAAGTTCTAGTGTATTGGTTCAAAATTGACGCGACTTAAATTGTCATTGCGAGTCAGAACCCGCTTCGCGGGAAATTGGGATAAGG
>JAPYPO010000513.1 GCA_029937645.1 Candidatus Hydrogenedentota bacterium | reverse complement strand
AGTCCATGCTGGTGACGGTTCCCTTCTTATTGCTTCTATTAGATTTTTGGCCACTCGACCGGGTCCATAAGGGCCGCGCTATTCTGATCGAGAAGCTGCCACACGTTCTGCTCGCCGGCGCTTTTTCCGTGGCCACATTTATGACCCAAAACTCAGGCGGCGCGGTCGTAAGTATGGATGAGGCATCCATGGGGCTGCGGATCGCGAACTCGGTGACGGCCTATGCGAGCTACCTGTACGCGCTGATCTGGCCAGCCGGTCTTGCGATTATCTATCCCAACCCGAAGGGTGGTATCGATATCGGCAGCCTCCTGCTATCGGCGTTGACCCTTGCGGTGATTTCGGGTTGGGTCATCCGATTTGGCCCGCAACGGAAGCATCTGATTGTGGGATGGTTTTGGTACCTCATCGCACTGGGGCCCGTGTGTGGCCTGATTCAATTCGGGGATCACATTCGCGCCGACCGATACAGTTATCTTCCCCTCATCGGAATCTACATCCTCCTCATCTGGGAAACGGAGTGGGCTGCTTCGCGCGTTGCTCACGCGAAAAAAGCCTGTGCGATAGTGTGCCCAGTCCTCCTCCTCATTATAGCGACCCTCTCCTATCGCCAAGTTGGGTACTGGAAAGACAGCGTCACCCTCTTTGCGCACGCCGCGATCGTGACCCCCGGCAACGCCATCGTCTACAACAACCTCGGCGCCTCCTATACGCGCGTAGACCAACACCAACGCGCCATCGTGGCGTATCAAAACGCGATCGAGGCCAATCCCCATCTCATTGAGTCGTACAACAACCTGGGATATTCGCTGACCGCTGTGGGTCGATACGGCGAAGCCATCGACATTCTCGCTCAAGTGTTGAGCGTCGATCCCGAATACGGAAACGCTCACCTAAATCGGGGTATCGCGTTAGCAAAGCTTGATCGTCACCAGGAGGCGCTGCCCCATTTTGACCAAAGGATTCGCCTCAATCCGAATGACATTCATGCGCTTACGTCGCGCGGCCTCACGCGAGTAGATCTGGGGCAGTTGGATGCCGCAATCAGGGATTTCACCGCGGTAATCGCGCTCGCGCCCGAGTCCGCCCAAGCCCACCGCAACCTCGGCCTCACCCTCCATGAACTGGGAAGATCCGATGAAGCCCGCGCTGCTCTCGAACGGGCGGATCGCTTGGCGCCTCCTTCGCTGCCGAAATAGGGCGGCTTCGCTGAATTCAAGAGGTCGCAACAAGTTGAATTCAGAGTGGGGGGGTACCCTGCCTCACTTCCAGACGCGAATTTACCGGCCTCCTTCGGGTAAACTCGCAGGATGAAACACGCTGCCATTTGTGTCGCGCTCGCTGCGTTGTGCTGGGCCGTCTATGGGTCCGTCGGACACTATGATTTCGTCAATTACGACGACGATATCTACCTTCTCAACAATGATCGCCTCCACGATGGCCTCACCGTCGAGAACGCAATGTGGGCCGTCACCACATTCCACCATTCGAATTGGCATCCCGTCACCTGGCTTTCTTGGATGCTTGATGTAAGCCTCTTCGGATTTTCGCCGGGCGTGTTTCATATCGGCAACGCCCTTCTGCACGCGGTCAACGCATGGCTCATTTACGGATTGTTCACGCTATTGACAGGAGCGCGAAAACCCAGCTTTGTCGTCGCCGCACTCTTTGCGATTCATCCGCTGCATGTCGAGTCCGTCGCGTGGATATCAGAACGGAAGGATCTCCTCAGCACCCTGTTCTGGCTGCTCACGACGCTCGCGTACGTCCACTGGACGAAACGGCCCAGCGGCGCGCGCTACGCCCTCATACTGAGCCTTTTCCTCCTCGGCCTCATGGCGAAACCCATGCTCGTGACGCTCCCCTTTACGCTCATTCTCTTGGATTACTGGCCGCTGGGCCGACTGGCAAAGCGGGAGGACCTCCTGGCGCGCTTTCGGGAGAAATGGCTCCTCTTCGTCGGGGTCGCCGCATCAATCGTCATCACCTACCGTGCGCAGCAGGCCGGCGGCGCCCTTCGCGACGTTTCGGCTCTCCCCATACTGACGCGCGTGGAAAACTCCATCGTTGCATATACCGATTACTTGTTCCACACCATCTGGCCCATGAACCTTTCCCCCTTTTACCCATATTTGGACGAGGAGATTCTCGGGCTTCAAGCCGTCTTGGCCGGGTTGCCCCTGGTGGTAATAACCGCATTTGCGGTCACGCAGGTTCGTAGGCGTCCCTACATCTTGTTCGGCTGGCTCTGGTACCTGGGCACGCTCGTTCCCGTGATCGGCCTCATCCAAGTCGGCGAACAAGCGATGGCCGACCGCTACACCTATGTTCCGTTGCTTGGCATATTTGTCGCGGCAACGTGGGCTCTGTGGGAACGGTGTGAGCAGTCGCCCAGGGGGCTCAATGTCTTCCTCACTACATCGGCCATAGCGTGTGCGGCGTTAACCACGGCCGCGGCACTCCAGGCTTCCTACTGGAAAGACTCAATCCAACTCTTTGAACACGCGGTGTCTGTCTCAGAAAACAACCATGTGGCTCACAATAATCTAGGGGTCGCGTTGCAGGCAGCCGGTGAACCCGGCTCGGAATCCCACTTCCGCCGAGCCTTGGAAATACAGCCCGGCAACGCCGACGCCCTCTCAAACCTAGGCAGCGCCAGCCTGGAACGCGGCGCGTTCAAGGAGGCGACAGCGTACTATCTTGACGCGCTACAGTTCAGGGCCGCCGACGCCGACGCCTACGCCAACCTTGGGGCATCCTTACTCCCCCAAGGCCGCTACGAGGAAGCGCTGGGTGCCTATTCGCAAGCGGTGATCTTGAGGCCCGAAGACATGCGGATTCGAGTCGGCTTAGGAAACGCCTACCTACAAGCCGGCGCGTACAGCGACGCCGAGCGGGAATACAGCCTCGTCCTCGAAACCCGACCCGACGCGGTAGAAACACGCTGCAACATAGCCGTCGCCCTGATCAATCAAGGCAGGCCGCACGAAGCGACGATCCACACCGGCCACGTTTTATCTTCAGACCCCGAAAACCTGAGCGCGCTCTACAACCAAGGGG
>JAPYPO010000512.1 GCA_029937645.1 Candidatus Hydrogenedentota bacterium | reverse complement strand
CTTCAATCTCATTGGCTCCGGTCGCCGACGGGTCCATATGGGTAATCTCGGTCTATAGGAATAGGAGGTGAAATTGAGATGCAATGCACGTTATGCAACGAAGAAATCGAGCAAATAACCATAGATTTCGGCGATGCGTTCAAGGTCGAAGATGAATTTTGGCATGCTGAATGTTTCGCGGAGTATTTTGATGAAGTTCTTGAAGAAGTTTAGGAATTCGCACAATTCGCAATAATAGCCTGGCGCGGCTACAAAGCTCGCCAGACTTTCTCCTTTCTTGTGTTCCCCTTCCCTATATCTAGTCCGTCCGATCACGCTTGTTTCTGATTCTTGGACGGACCCTCGGAACTTTGCGCGTCCGTGAGGGTATTATTCCTTGCGACCAAGAACCAGCGCAGGCCGTTCCCCTCAAGAACCACCAGGGGGTGCGGGAGTTTCGTTGACTCAATTCTCAAAACAAATTAATGGCTTCAATTGTCGCTCCATACGTGATAGAATGCGAGTGCCTTTCCAAGACGGCGCTGTTCCAAACTGCGCATAATGTGAATGGCCAACCCAGCATGGCGGAAGGATAACCAATTCCCTTGGCGGGCAAAAAAAAGAAATCCAAGGGCGCGACCGATACGATACTCCCGTTCGAGCGGCATATATTCGAACTGGAAGATAAGATTCGCGCCACGGAGTCAGAGGAAGAACGAAAGGGGCTAGAGAAACAACTCCAGCAGGAGCGGGAGTCCGTCTATCCCAATCTTTCTCCCTGGCAACGTGTACAGCTTGCGCGGCATAGTCAACGCCCCCGCATGCTGGACTACACGACGCGGATTTTTGACGATGTGTTCGAGCTTCATGGCGACCGCGCATTGGGAGACGACCCCGCCATAATCGCCGGCATCGCGCGATTTCAAGGCGAGACCGTGATGATCGTCGGCCATCAAAAAGGCGTCTCCACCGAAGAGAAGGTGGAACGCAATTTTGGCATGGCCCATCCCGAGGGCTACCGCAAGGCGATGCGCATGTACACGCTCGCCGAGCGCTTCAATTTCCCCATTCTCTCCTTCGTCGATACGCCCGCCGCGCACCCCGGAATCGAAGCCGAGCAACACGGTCAGGGCCCGGCTATTGCACGGAGTATTCTCCAAGGCCTCTCGACGCGCGCGCCGATCTTTGCGGCCGTGCTGGGCGAAGGCGGTAGCGGCGGCGCGCTGGCCATCGCGGTCAGCGACCACACCGCGATGTTCGAACACGCCATCTACGTGATTTGTCCGCCCGAGCGTTGCGCGGAGATCTTGTGGCGCGATGTCGAGAAGAAAGAACTCGCTGCGTCGGCATTAAAAGTTACGGCGGGCGATCTCCTTGGCTTCGGTATTATCGATACCATCATGCCGGAACCGGGCGGCGGCGCTCACCGGAATCCCGATGGCGCGGCCCAAGTGCTTGCTGAGGAAATCGAGAAATTCCTCGCGGCCTCGAAAAAGGGACAGTGGTCACCCCAAAAACGCCAGGAGAAATATCAGCGCATGGGCGAGTGGTACGAAGACCTGCCCCCAGCGGCCTGCGTAGTCGCCGATCAAGGATAAAGGCAGCAATACGCTTCTCCGGGTACGAGTCCAACCCAAAGCCTCGCGCGACCAACTCACCATCCAAGAAGACGGAACCATTCGCGTCGCAGTCACCGCGCCCGCAGTAGACAACCAAGCCAACAAAGCCGTCCGCGCCTTCCTGGCAAAACGCCTCGCCGTTTCCAAGAGCGCAATCACCCTCACCCACGGCGCCAAATCCCGAGAGAAGACTTTTCAGGTTGAAGGAATGAGCGCTGACGATATCCAGCAGGCGCTCGACCGTTGAACAGCCCTCTTTCGTAACCCCAAGTCCCGTGGCACACTTCCGGCAAATCCAAATGGGCTCTTATGATCTGTCTTTGACACACTATACTTTAATGAAGTATAGTGTGTCAAAGAATACTCGTAAGGACGAAAGGTATGCCTAAGAATCAACCACTGACAAACTGGAAGACGCAAGTGCGGAAAGGCTTTCTGGACCTGTGCATCCTCAATCACCTCGGGGCAAAGGAGTTCTACGGCTACGACCTGGTCCAGCAACTCAAAAAGGGTGAGGGCACGACGATGCGCGAAGGAATCATCTACCCGGTGCTGGCTCGTTTGCAGGAAGATGGACTCGTTACAAGCGTGAAACGACCGTCCAATTCAGGGCCTCCCCGAAAGTACTACCAAATCACGAAGGATGGACGTGCGGCGTTAAATGAAATGAACGCCCATTGGCGAGACATGGCTATCGCCATGGACGCTTCAATAGCGCTAAAGAAGGAGAAAACAGGATGAGTAGAACGCCCGATCAAGAGTACCTAAAGCGCGTTGCGGATATCGTCAAGAGTACCGGCCACCCCAGGCAGAATGACGTACTGGACGATCTGCGCACTCATCTCGAAGAGCTATCGATTCATGAGAATCCGCCCGCGAGCCTGGATGAATTGGAGGAGCGGCTGGGGACACCCGAAGAATATGCAGATAATCTCGCCCCTGCGACTGGGCACGCGATGAAGCCCCTACACCGCCGCCGGGCCTTCTGGATCACCGCGGCGGTTACGGCGGTCTTAATTGCCACTGTGATATTCGCGATAAATAATCGCTACCTGATTGCCGCGCACTACCGCGAGGCCCTGGGAAAGAACTATTATGCAAACCCGTTTTTTGATTTGGAACGGATGCGAGAGCTGAAAGCCGACGCGACCCCCGAAGAGATCCGCGATGCAATTGGTTATCCGTTCTTCGGTCGCTATTTTTATCAGGGTTCGGAAGATGAGCTGCATTGGATCTACACGCGCTTGTCTTCTCGATATGCCCCATTCTACACATGGGCAAAAGCCGTCACGGATAGAGAGGAAATGAAATTGATCCGTCTGGAAATCATGGAGCGTGTCGAAGACGCAGCTCCTCCAGAACAACGTACCATAAATCCCCCTGCCAGTACCTACGCGGGAACGATTTCCTTCTCGCGCCCGGACGGTCACAAATTGTGTAAACGGCGGTTTAGAAGTGTAGCAGCAA
>JAPYPO010000030.1 GCA_029937645.1 Candidatus Hydrogenedentota bacterium | reverse complement strand
AAAACAAACCTCGTCCTGGAGCTTGGAAGCCACCCGCCTACTCGACAGGCACACCAGGATCATATAAGGTCGTGGCTTCGAATCCCAACCCCGTTAGATAGGATCTAAGAGAAGAGATATGCTAAAGACTACGCCCATTCAAGGAGAGTTCGGAGTTCGCATTGAGGGATTGGACCTCGACCGACCGCTCGATCCCAACGTAGTGAAAGAACTCATCGACACGTTGCACGAGCACCGGCTCATCGTGCTAAAGGGGCAATCACCCGACAAGGAACAGTACATGGCATTCGGTCCCCACTTTGGGAGGCTGAACGAACATATGATACGAAAATCCCGGATGAAGGGCTATCCGGCCATGATAGAGCTTAGCAACGTTATGGCGAATGGCGAGAAGCCTTCCCGCGCAGCCGTCTATTGGCATACAGACATGTGTTGGGAGAGAGAGCCCTCCAGCGTTACCATGCTGTACGCGATCGAGGCGCCCGAATCGGGAGGCGAAACGTTGATAGCCGACATGGTCCAAGCCTACGATGATCTTCCGTTAGAAACCAAGAACCGAATTGAAGGACTAAAAGCAATCCATTACTACGGGATGGGAGTCGCGACCAGAAAAGAGGACATTGGGCCGAAACCGCTCAAACCTCAAATAGAGAAAGACGAGGACGTCGGAGCCGAACATCTATTAGCGCGCCCACACTCCGTCACGGGCCGGATAGCATTGTATTCTCCCGCAGGAACAAGCCGTGGTATTGTCGGCATGGATCAAGACGAGGCCACGGCGCTGCTCAACGAGTTGTCGGATCACGCGATTCAGCCCAAATACATTTACGAACACAAGTGGAGCGTCGGCGATATTGTCATGTACGACACGTCATTGACCATGCACACGGGCACCCCCATCGATGCGGCGACGGGCCCAAAGGACACGCGGCGGCTGTACCGAATTAGCGTGAAGGGAAAACCGCCCATCTATGCATAGCGACGAACTTCCCCATTGGTGTGTAATAAAAATATTCAGTGGCGCGTTCGGAAACATATCCATAACAAATTCACACCTTGCAGGTTCAAAAATGTATCCTCGGTGAGTTCATTATGATTTTCATCATGAGCTTCGCTCACTAAATAAGAACGGGCAACGACCCGTCACAGGGAGAACCAATATGAACAACGAATCAGACTCGAACGCGCGGATCTTCGCAGGGTTGCGAATCCTCGCGATTCTGATGGCTATAGTGTTGCCCGCCACGGCAACAAGCGCCGCCGAACGCCCGAATATTGTCATGTTGCTGGCCGACGATTTGGGCTACAAAGACATCGGCTGCGATGGCGGCCCGGTGAAGACCCCGGCGCTCGACGGGCTGGCTGCCAACGGTGTGCGTTTTACAGATTTCTACTCCGGAGCCGCAGTCTGCTCGCCTTCGCGCGCTACGTTGCTGACGGGGCGCCTGCACATTCGCACGGGCGTCTACGGCGTGATGGTGTTTGGCGACTCGCGCATGCACCTGCTCGAGCGCGAAGTCACCATGGCGGAGGTGCTGAAGGACCAAGGGTATGCGACAGCGCATTTCGGTAAGTGGCATGTGGGTATGCCGGAGCAGCAACACCCAGACAAACCCTCGCCTTCGGAACAGGGTTTCGACTACTGGTTCGGCATGCACAGCGGCGCGAGCCCCAACCATAGGAACCCCACAAACTTTCTTCGCAACGGCGAGCCGGTTGGACCCATGGAAGGGTATTCCTGCCAACTGGTCGTCGACGATGCCATCTCCTGGCTGGATGGACGGCGCGATTCCGATGCGCCATTCTTCTTGAACTTCTGGTTTCACGAACCCCACGACGTTATCGCCGCACCGGATGAAATCGTTTCTCAATACGGCGATCTCGACGATAAGGCTGCCATCTATTCCGGCACGATCGACAACACGAATCGCGCTATCGCCCGCTTGCTTGAGAAGCTCAAGGAGGTCGACGCGCCCGAGGATACATTGATTATCTATTCCTCCGACAACGGCAGCTACCGCGCCGATCGCGTCGGCGACTTGCGTCGCACAAAGGGCTCCAATTATGAGGGCGGCATTCGCGTTCCCGGCATCTTCTACTGGCCAGGCACCATCACGAAAGGCCACGTCGAGCGCGAGCCTGGTGGGTTGGTCGATATACTGCCGACGCTTTGTGGCCTGCTCGAAATCGACACGCCCGCAGGGGTTCACATCGACGGAGCCAACCTCGCGCCCTTGTTGACCGGTCGAGCCGACGCCTTCACCCGGAGCCAACCGCTTACCTGGCACAACCCAGCGACCAACCCATCTCTGGCTATCCGGGACGGCAAGTACTCGATGCTTGGGTACCGCAATTTTGAGTTGCCAAAAGACGATGCCGCAATTGCGCTCGTGATTAAGCAGATAGAAAAAGTTCTCACCGAAGCGAACACGCCGGGATTCTCCGGGACAATTACCGCGTCGGAACTTTGGAGGGGACATCGAAAGAACCCCGAGGCGGAACTCCTTCGCAGGGACTTCATGCGCCTATCGATGTTTCAGGAATCGATGATTCCCACGATCAAGGCGGGGGGCTACGGTCCATTCGAATTGTACGACCTCGACAAAGATCCAGGCCAACAAAACGACCTGTCGGCCCAGCTTCCGGAGGTTGCCGCCAGGCTCAAAGCCAAACTACTCGAGATCAACACCAGCGTCCTCGCTGACGGACCCGACTGGGATTAACTCGACGCTAGTGGTGTTATTTATGCTGATGGGAGATTAGTTTCTTGTGAACTTCTCTCAAGAAACTAAGCAAAAAGGGGACTGATGCAAGCGAAGCGAGGTACGAGCGGAGACGTGTCTGTCCCTTTTCTTGCGGCCCAACCCCATGCGCAGCGGGAGTTTACATGAACAATTTGTATAAGCATCCTGAATTTTAGATCACACCACTAGAATATGGGCGTCCCTATCGAGTAGGCGGGGTGGCGGGTTCAAAAATATATCCGTGACGAATTCATTATTATTTTGATGATGATCTTAAAGGAAGAGGAATCGGAGCGACAGCCACTCACCCAGATGATGCATGGCTAACCCAGATGATGCATGGCTAATTTCACCAAATCGTCTTGAACGACGAGATGTCTCGCGTGAACTCTTTCAGGATCTGCCGTGGGCGTTCCGAATACAGATCCCATCAAGGCGAAACAAACAGGGTGTGCGCGCACGCAAAAGACTAGCAATCCCTTAGCTCATTTCAGCAACGCTTCCAGCGGACGAGTAGCCCACGCATCGCCCCCCGCGTCTCGCGCTTCTTGAAGTGAACCAGCCGCCTCCGCCCACTTACCCAGCAATGCTTGGGCGGTTCCCTGTTCTATAAGAAGAACGGGGTTGGCCCGTGCCGGAGCGATTCGGCCTTCGATCTCCATAAGGGCCTTTTCCAATTCGGTTCGCGCCGCCTCCTTTTCCCCTATGCCCAAGTAAATTCTCGCCCTTCTAATGCGCCAGGCGCTCGACCATCGCCCACCTTCCGCCAATCGATTGACCCGTTCGAGACCCTCTGTATGCTCGCCGCCGTCTATCAGCGCGTCCGTCAGCTCAATCTCCAGAACGATGCTCGGATTCCGTTGGACCGCCTCCCGAAGTCCTGCGATACGCACGTCGTGTCGCCCAAGAAAATGCTGCAAACGGCTTCGTTGTAACATCCAGTCTAGGTTTCCGGGCCGCGCCTTTAGTGCCGCTTCACAAAGCTTCAACGCCTCGTCGAATTCGCCCTCTGATTCCTTAAATTCAGCGCCCACGGCCAACAACTCCGAGCGTTCCGCTTCCGGCGCCGATATCTCAAGCCCAGCCCGCATCGCGGCGTCCGCCCCCTCTATATCCTTCTGCGCCCAACGAACCCGCGCGAGTGCGACATACGCGGCCAATTCGTAATGATCAATCTCGATGATTCGGCTCAAGTCCCGCTCCGCCGCCTCATAGTCGCCCATCGCGCGATACTCATAAGACCGCCGCAACAACAGCGACGGATTCTCCCCCTCCGACTCAATACGTTCCGTAAGCAACTCGATGACGTGGGCGGGGCTGTCGTGTCCGAACGAGGCCGCGCCGACTCCAATCACCAATACCGCAGCAATCCACAAAGGATTTCGCATCAGTTTCAGTCTGCTTGCTTCGCTTCCTGAGGAGGTGTTGGCTGCCATGGGTCCGCCACAGGCGTATTGACCACCCGCCCACGCTTGACAACGCTGAAAAGATCGCGAATCTCATTTGCCTTGTCCAACATCCGGCCCGTCAGAGTGTCGCCGTCCACATCTAAGAGCACCGACCCATGATCCACGATGATCTCCCGCATGACGGGCATCGTGCCTTTCCGACTAACGCCGGCGCCCCCATGGCCAGCGACAATCTGAATTGTCCCTTGGTGGGGCTGCAGACCCGCGCTCTTGCGATAGGCACCGTCGCCCCGCGGATTGCCGTCGCCATCGTCCAAAATCACACCCTCCGCTATCGTAGGAGTGGCGTACGCGCCGTCCATCAGCATCGAGCGCTCGTAAATATGCGAGTGGCCGGTCAACACCACATCGACGCCGCCCGCTTCGAGTATCGGCATAATGTGCGTCCGCATTTCTCTCAGCTGCCCCTCCCGGTCGCTGTCATGGGACCCCTTGGTGTACGGCGGATGGTGAAAAAACCCAATGAGCCAATCCGAGTTCGTCTGCTCGAGATCGGCCCGCAGCCAACGAGCCATCGCGCCGTTAGGCTTCCGGTCAAGGTCGTGCGAATCAAGGCACACGAAGTGAATGTTCGCCACGTCGAAGGAGTAATAGGCTTCGGTTCCCGACGGCACGCCCCCCGCCTCTGCATTCGTAGGCGTCACATAGGCGTCGTAGTACGGCCCAACGCCCGTCCTCCCGCGAGACGTACGGCCCTCATGGTTACCCATCGCGGGCCAAACGGCCACGCTGCGGAGCGTCGGGTCGTACATTTCAAAGAAGCGCTCTTGAAACTCCTTGTCCGTACCGTCGCCGTAAGCCATATCGCCAACGTGGATGTACATGTCCAGCAACCGCGATTCGCGCTCGACCAACGAGCGCATGGCTTCATGCACCGCCTTCTGGTTGGCGCCGCCCGTCCCGGAATCGCCTACGATCCAAATCCGAGTAGGAGTACGCGAACCATGCGAAGGCGAAGTCTTCAAAAAACAGTCCTCGCCGCCCGCGATTCGGCGTTCGCCATCGTAAATCGCGTAAAAGTATCGGGTCGCCGGCAAGAGGCCGCTGATCTGCGCTTCGTATTGATACGTATTCGACCGCGTCGTCGAGGAATGGTCCTTCCCCTCTTCCGCACGCTCCTTCGCAGTTTCCTCCGTCTCCAAATAAAGTCGCGGGACCGATCCCGGCGCGTCGATATCCGCCGAAACGCGAGTCAATATATCTGACTCCGGAACTTTGGTTTCTAAACTCTCCAACGAACGCCCGAACCGCACCTCCGCCTTTATCGGCCCCTCCGTTCGCCACACGACGACGATGCTGTCGGGAGTGGCCATCTGAAGGTACGGACCGCGGTACAGAACCCCTTCCGCTGACTCCGCCTGCGCGGCGGCGGCAGTTGCGCTCAGAATGCACAGAACCAGGGCCAGAGTCAGAATGTCCACTACTCGTTTCATTGCGATTCTCCCAGATAGTTGAATGAGGCCAAACGATTCAGAGCATTAAGATTATCAAATGCACGATCGTTTTAGAAGCGCTAATCCGGTAAATAGCGAAGGAGAGGGAGAAGGCGAAAGAGGCGGTGGAGGCTGCCCGGCCTTTTCCCAGAGAGCAGGCCTGTCAGGGAAAGTTGTCGGCGACTTGATACTAATCCTATCGCTTGTTCTCTTGCTGAGGACCCGGAAAGCCTGTTCGATCAAGCGAAGGGATCGGTCGGTATAGAAAAGAGCATATGCTCATCAAAAAAGGTAAACTACAGGCAGACGACGCGCATAACGAATGGACTGACCAATCATGACTCCCTATATCAGATCTTCCATCAGTTTGGGTGCGGCATGGACACGGGTGTTCGTGCTGTCTTTGGCCGCTCTCTCCTTTTTTGGATGCGGGCGGGCGAGCAATGAATCCAATGGGGCTGGGGTCGAAGAGTTAAGCGCTAGGGCAGAAGTCGATTCGCCTGATTCCGGCTCTCCTCGATACGGGGGCCACCTGCGCGTGGGCTATGTCATCGAACCCACTTCTCTGGATGCCGTGCTTGGCCGTTCGGGCGGGGACACGTTTTACTGGCGTCAGATGTTCGATAACTTAGTGGATGTGGACCGGGACTTGAACCCCCGGCCCAGCACCTCCCTGGCTACTTCTTGGGATATCTCCACGGACCCTCATTCAATCACGTTTCATCTGCGTGAAGGGGTCGAGTTTCACGACGGCACACCGTTTAATGCAGACGCGGTCAAGTTCAATATTGACCGCATTCTTGACCCAGCGACGCTGGCCACGCCTCGGGCGTCGTTTGCGGTGATCGACTCGGTGGAAGTGCTGGATGAGCTGACGGTGCGATTCAACCTGAAGCAGCCCTGGGGCGCGGGCCTGAACATGCTGGCTGATCGTGGGGGCGTGATGAGTTCGCCAACGGCGGTCAAGAAGTACGGCAAGGAATATGGCTGGAACCCAGTTGGCACCGGACCGTTTAAGTTTGAGAACATGGTCACCGGGGCCAGTGTGCACATGGTGCGGAATGAGAATTACTGGGGCACCAATGAAGAGGGAAAGCCTCTCCCCTATCTCGACGAGGTCACGATTCGCGTTATCCGCGACCAGACGGTCCTGACATCAGCCTTGCGCGCGCGTGAAATCGAGGTAGCGTATTTGCCGTACAAGGATGTCTCTGCTTTCCAGCAAGATGACCGCTTTCAAATCGAAGTTATGGAAGGCGCAAACGTCGCGGTTGTCCTGTGTTTCAATGTGGGCATGCCGCCCTTCGATAATGCAGATCTGCGCCGCGCGGTAAGCTACGCAATAGACGCGAATGCCATGAACAAGGCCATCTTTTTCGATAAAGTTACCGTGGCGGATGCGGGAATGTGGCCGACGGGCTCCTTTGCGCATAATCCGGGCTTGCCACGCCCGTACTACGACCTCGATAAAGCGCAGGAATATTTGCGGAAAGGCGGCAAGCCAGACGGATTCGAGGTGGCGGCCGTCACCTGGAACAGCCCCATACTGGTGCCCTCGACGGAGGTCGTGCGCGCCATGCTCAAAAAAATTGGCGTCACGATGAGCATCGACGTATTCAATACGGGGCCGGCCACTGAGGCCTTCTTTAATGCCCGCAAATACCCATTGTATATAACCATCTGGAGCCGCTACCCGGAACCGGACTGGCTCGCGTCGCTCGCCTACAAGAGCGATGGTTGGTATAACGCCGGCAATGTCGAGCGCCCGGACGTCGATGAATTGGTAAAGCGGGGCGCGTCGCTGTACGATCCGGCCGAACGTAAAGCGGCATACCGAGAACTTGACGCGCTCATACTCGACGAGGCCTGGTTCGTCCCAATTTTGTACGGCACAAACTACGCGGCCGCCCCACTCTCGTTACACAATCTAGATCGACTAATGGCGTCAGACGCGAAGATGAATTTACGCCACATTTGGCTGAGCGAATAGAGCGACGCATCTGATTACTAGTGGTTTGATTCATGCCGATGGACGATTATGTCTTATAAACTTCACTCAAGAAACCAAGAAAAAATGGGACTGACGCAAGCGAAGCGAGGTATGAGCGGAGACGTGTCTGTCCCTTTTCTTGCGGCGCAACACCATGCGTAGCGGGAGTTTGCATGAACAATTTGTATAAGCATTCTGGATTTTGAATCAAACCGCTAGATCGGGCTCGGACAGCCAATGAACACGAGAAAACCTCCTGCGCTTGGAAAAGCCCTTGCCTTGTTAGTGCTGTGAATATCGGCTATAGTAGGCGCAGTCGACCTTGGGCAGAGAGTCACTCATGCAAAATTCTGCTATAGCTGCACGTGGTGGCGTTTATTCTACCGCGCCGTTTAAATCCGTCGCCAAATCGCTACTTACCGCCGGGATCTTGATTGCGGCGTGGAACACCTGGGCCCAAGCCCCCCCACCCTCCTCTTCCCGCGAGGTCTCCGCCGCATCGAGCTACCGCAGGTTAATCGACCGCTATTGCGTCATCTGTCACGGCGAAGAACTTGAAACAGCTGGCTTGCGGCTCGACTTGACCGATTTGTACAACATTGGCGAAAGCGCTGAGGTATGGGAAAAGGTGGCGCATAAACTTCGTGCGGGCATCATGCCACCTCCCGACAGGCCGCAGCCTTCGGTCGGAGCCCGCCGCGCGTTACTCTCATGGTTGGAAACCTCGCTTGACGACGCGGCAGCCGCCAATCTTAATCCGGGACGCACCGAGTCGTTGCGGCGTCTTAATCGGACTGAGTATCAATATTCTATCCGAGATCTTTTGTCGCTCGACATCGACGCCACCGCTCTCCTGCCGCACGATGAAAGTGGGCACGGCTTTGACAACGTCAATGTTGGCGATCTTTCCCCCACTCTCCTGGACCGGTATGTTTCCGCCGCGCAGAAGGTAAGTCGACTGGCGATAGGCAGCACGCAGAGGTCGGTCGAAAGCACCGTGATTCGAGTGAAGCCGGATATTTCGCAAGAGGCGCACATCCCGGGACTACCCATTGGCACACGCGGCGGAGTTTTGATTCCGCACACCTTTCCTCAGGATGGGGAATACGACATTCAGATTTGGCTTACGCGCAACCGGAATGAGAAGGTCGAGGGCTTGAAGGCGCCGAACGATTTGGTGCTTCTGCTCGACCGGAAGCGCATCCAGACGTTCACGGTGAAGCCGCCAAGCGATCGCGAAGACCACACGCAAGTGGATAAGCACTTGACGACTCGAATCTCCGTCGCGGCTGGCCCCCACGACTTGGGAGTTACATTTCCGAAGACTAAGTCGTCGCTACTCGAAACGGGACGCCAGCCTCTCGAATCGCGCTTTAATTATCATCGCCACCCCCGCACCGGCCCCGCCGTTTTCCAGGTTTCTATACGGGGACCGTACGCGGCGCAGGGGGCCGGCGACACGCCGAGCCGGCGGCGGATATTTGTCGCGAACCCTACCCGGCCCGACGAGGAAGAGGACTGCGCCAAGCAAATTCTCACGACCCTCCTGCGGCGAGCGTACCGCCGACCGGTTTCCAAAGCGGATCTCACGAGACCCATGGCCTTCTATCGAGAAGGGCGTTCCGAAGGAAACTTTGACATGGGAATTGAACGAGCCCTGACCGCCGTCCTCGTCAGTCCGGAATTTCTTTTTCGTATCGAAACGAATCCCGAGGGAACGGCGTCCGGTGCCCCCTACCGCATCAGCGATATTGAATTGGCATCTCGTCTTTCGTTTTTTCTGTGGAGCAGCATCCCTGATGATGAATTGCTTGACGCAGCCGTTCGGGGCAAACTCAGCACACCGGACGGGTTAGAGAAACAGGCCCGCAGACTGCTCGCCGATCCCCGCTCCAACAATCTCGCGAGCAATTTCACAGGCCAATGGCTCCACCTGCGCAAACTGGATGCGTGGAGCCCGGACGCCCGCCTTTTTCCGGATGTTGACGATAATCTGCGTCAGGCATTCCGCAAGGAAACAGAACTCCTTGTGGATAGTGTTTTGCGGGAAGATTTAAGTGTCCTCAATTTGCTCAAAGCAGACTACACTTTTTTGAACGGGCGCTTGGCTAAGCATTACGGGATTCCCCATATCTATGGGAATCGCTTCCGGCGTGTTTCGCTCGGGGAAAATAGCAAGCGCGGCGGATTGCTGCGGCACGGCAGCATATTGGCGGTCACTTCTTATGCCACGCGGACCTCCCCGGTCGTCCGCGGGAAATGGGTCTTGGACAACATCTTCGGCGCGCCGCCGCCGCCTCCGCCGCCCAATTTGTCGACGTTGGAGAGCAACGTGGTTAATGCCAGCCTCCCGATACGCGAAAGGATGAGTGAGCACCGCGCGAACCCGGTCTGCGCGAGCTGCCACCGCACGATTGATCCCATCGGCTTTGCGCTGGAGAATTTTGACCCCGTCGGCCGCTGGCGCGATTACGAGGATGGCGCGCCCGTAGACGCTTCGGGTGGCCTCCCGGGCGTGGGCAAATTCGAAGGGGTCGCTGGCCTCGAAGAGGGGCTGTTGAGCCGCCCCGAGTTGTTCGTCGGAACGTTCACCAAAAAGTTGCTTACCTTCGCGTTGGGTCGGGGCATCGAATACTATGATGCCCCTGCGGTCCGCAAGATTCTTCGCGAGGCCGAGCCAGATGGATACCGGTTTTCGTCGATCATACTGGGCATCGTGAATAGCACCCCATTTCAGATGAGGAATTCGACATGATCATCACAAAAAAGGCCCTGTCACGCCGCACATTCCTGAGGGGAGCCCAAGCTACACTCGCGTTGCCGCTTCTGGACGCGATGATTCCGGCGGCAACCGCCCTGGAAAAGACGGCGGCCAAACCCGTCCCCAGGCTCGGCTTTGTGTTCATACCGATGGGAACGGATCATTCTCGTTGGACCCCGCCGGATGCCGGCAAGCTCGGCGAGTTGACGCCCATTCTAAGACCCCTGGAGCCGGTAAAGGATCAGGTCACGGTTATTACCAATCTCGACTTGCGGAATTCCTATCCTGGCACACATACAACCTCCAATGCCGGGTTCTTAAGCGCGGCCTTTGCTAAGCACACGGAAGGCTCGGACTACTATTTGGGCACAACCGTTGATCAGATCGCCGCTAAGTCTATAGGTCAGCAGACCCAGCTTCCGTCGCTCGAATTATCGATGGACCTCTTCCAAACCGTCGGTCAGTGCAACAATGGGTACGCATGCGCATATGCCAACAACCTTTCCTGGTCTTCTCCGACGACGCCGCTTCCCTCGGAAGCGCATCCCCGCCTCGTGTTCGAGCGCCTTTTTGGACAAGGCGGAAGCCTCGAAGACCGGCGCGCGGCCTTGCGAAAGCGGGCCAGCCTACTCGATTGGGTCATGGAAGATTTAGCGCAACTCAAGAAAGACTTGGGGATGGCCGATCGCGTCCGCGTGGACAACTATCTCGATAGTGTCCGAGAGGTCGAGCGCCAGATTCAGCGTGCCGAAGCGGGGGTGAAGGACAATCCATTGCCCGACCTTAACCGCCCAACGGGTGTGCCTGCTGCCTATGCCGACCATGCGAAGCTCATGTTCGACTTACAAGTTCTCGCGCTTCAGGGCGACATTACCCGGGTGATCACTTTCCAGCTTGCGCGAGAGCTCAGCACCCGCACCTATCCCGAAGTGGGAGTGCCCGATCCACACCATCCCCTGAGCCACCATGGAAACGATCCGGAAAAGATCGCAAAAATGGCAAAGATAAATGAGTTTCATGTGTCGCTGTTCGCCGGCTTCCTCGAAAAATTAAAAGCCACACCCGACGGAAACGGCTCGCTGCTTGATAATTCGATTTACCTTTACGGAAGCGGCATGGGCAACCCCAGCACCCATGACCATGATAACCTTCCTATTCTCCTTGCCGGTGGCGCCGCATGTGGCATGAACGGTGGCCGCCATATCAACTATGAAAACGGTACACCCCTGGCGAATCTTCATTTAACGTTGCTGGACCGCGTGGGCGTTTTTCAAGACTCTTTTGCCGATAGTAACGGCAAGATCGAGGATCTGTTCGATGCGGTCCCCGTTTAGTGTGGTTGCCACGATTAGGCTTACGCGTCCGATGGGAGGCACCCTATGAATTCGGGACGAATTACTGCGATCGCTGTATTGCTTTTCGCTATCGCCGGCACGGCTTTCGCTGCCACTGAGACGGCTATCGCAGATGCGGCGGAGGTCGAGAACGGTGCGGCAATTCGCGTCTTACTCTTCGTAGGGGCCAATGTAAACGCCTCGCAAGTCGACGGCACAACAGCCTTGCATTGGGCGGCCTATCACGATGACACGGATGCGGCACAGTTGCTCGTCGAGTCGGGTGCCGATGTAAGTGCAGAGAACGATTACGGCGTCGCCCCGCTTTTCCTGGCCTGCACCAACGGAAACGCGCCCCTCGTGAGACTTCTACTTGGGGCCGGTGCCAGCGCGAACGCCTCCCTTCCCGGAGGCGAAACCGTTCTCATGACCGCGGCGCGAACAGGAAATATCGAAGCCGTTGAAGCCCTCCTCGCTGCCGGAGCCGATCCCAACGCACGCGAGCGTAACCAGCAGACGGCCCTGATGTGGGCTGCGGCCGAGGGACACGCCCCGGTTGTGCAAGCCCTTATTGGTGCCGGGTCCGATTTTCGCGCGACGCTCAAGTCTGGATTCACCCCCTTGTTTTTCGCCGTGCGCGAGGGCCACATCGATGTCACGCATACATTGATCGAAGCCGGTGTGGGCGTGAGTACTCCTTTTTATCATGAGGATCCCGAGGCGTACAAGCTGGCAAAAAATGGCACGAGTCCGCTGTTATTGGCGATCGAAAACGGCCACTTCGAACTCGCGTTCGCTTTGCTGAAATCCGGAGCCGACCCAAATGACGAGCGCACAGGCTTTACCCCGCTCCACACGATGACCTGGGTGCGAAAACCCGATGTCAGTGATCTGGGCGATCCCTCCCCCGAGGGTTCGGGAAACCTGAGCAGCCTTCAGTTTGTTCGCGTACTCGTGGAAATGGGAGCGAACGTGAACGCCCGCTTGGAAAAGGGCAAGACCCGGCCCCCCAAAGTGAACGCGCGCGGGGCCACCCCGTTCCTCATGGCCGCCGACCGAGCCGACGCGCCCCTCATGCGTGTGCTCCTCGAATTGGGCGCGGATCCATTTCTTCCAAACGCAGAAAACACCACCCCTCTAATGGCAGCGGCGGGACTCGGCACAACGGCCCCGATCGAGGAAGCTGGAACAGAAGCCGAAGCATTCGAAGCCACACAATTGATGCTTGAACTTGGCGCGGACATCAACGCGATAGACGACAACGGCGAGACCGTCATGCATGGTGCCGCCTATGGGAGCTTCCCAAAGATCGTTCAATTGCTTGTGGATAATAACGCCGAGGCCGAGATCTGGAAGCAGAAAAACAATCACGGATGGACACCGCTCTTTATCGCAGAGGGCTTCCGGCCGGGCAACTTCAAGCCCGGGCCCGCAACGATCAAGGCGCTTCACCGTGTTATGGCGGTAGAAGGCATTTCAACAGATGGGGCAAGGCCACAGCACGTCGATCACTACCAAAAGCCGTCCAAAAAACCCGAAGAAAAAAACCAGCACTGTAGGCCTCTAACTACGCAGCCACCGTTGGATTATGAGCCATCTTGGGGCTACTTTCGTTACTCCTAAAGCCCGTTATATTTGCAGCGATGCGAACGCACTAGGTAGGCTCGGGCGGGGACTCTTTATTTCGCGGTGCGGGTTTTGTTTTGGGCTGTCGGGTTTGGTTCGTGTCCCGAGGATGAGTCCGTTTTCGCTGCTGCGTTGCGGTGGAGGATTCGTTTTCCGCGGGCGTACAGATCGTTGGTCAACCCAAAAAATACGTAGGCCGCCGCCAAGGGCAGCAGCACAATGGCGGGCGAATACTGAACGGCCCGGTCGAATACGGCGATTCCAATTACGCAGAGAACGAGGAATTGGAAGGCGTGGCGGGGCCGTAGTACGAAGGCTTTCAAACGGTCTTTCGGGTACAACACGGTGCTTACCATCAATACGGAAAGAAGAAGAATAACGGGTCCAAAGACCCAGACGGGAACGCTCTCCCAGCCTAGGTCCTCGGTGAAGAGTACGAATGAGGCCACGCCGCCTGCCGCTGCGTGTATGGGTAACCCGACGAAATAGTCGCGCCGCGTACTTTGATACACATTGTATCGGGCGAGTCGTAGCGCGCCGCATATTACGAACACGATGGCCAGCATGGATCCTGTCGGGTCGATCAGCTTCTCGCCGGCCGGCTCGGCCTGAATGTAGGCGGTATACATCAATACGGATGGCCCGACGCCAAAGGACACGATGTCGCCCAAGCTGTCCAATTCTTTTCCGAATTCTGACACGCTGTTGGTCAAGCGCGCTACGGCTCCGTCGAGCATGTCGAGGATGATCGCGGAAAGTATCCAGTAGGAGGCCATGGTGTATTCACCATTGATGCTGGCAAATACACTCGAAATACCGCAGTAGAGGCTAAAGGTGGTTAGCACGCTGGCCAATACGTTAATAGGCCTGCGGCGTCTTTTTGAGCGCCTCTTCTTTTGTTTTTTATTGGAGTGAAGTGAGTTCATGGCCCTGTCATCTTCGCCACCGTGTTGGTGGACAGCTATGACGACACCCCTTTTGCCACTACGGTAGCGCCGCCTTTTACTTTGTCCTTCATTTTAACACATATCTGGATGTCGAGTGGTAAATAAAGTTCGGTACGCGACCCAAACTTGATCATGCCGAACTTTGCGCCTTTCTCGAACTCATCTTCGGGCTCGGACAGGCAGATGATCCGGCGTGCGATAGCCCCCGAGATTTGGCGAACGGTCATGGGGCCGAGGCTCGTTCGGAAACGTACGGCGTTGGATTCGTTCACCTTGCTGGATTCAGGGTTCATCGCGTTCTTATATTTTCCGTGCTTGTAGGTGACAGCTTCTACGGAAGCCGCAGCAGGCACGCGGTTCACATGGACGTTGAAGACGGAAAGAAATATGGAGATGCGGCGGCACGGGCCATCGTAGTGGGGCGAATCCTCCAACTCTTCGATTGCCACGACGGTTCCGTCTGCTGGGCTTACGATGTCGTTGGGGTCTGTCGAAATTTTTCGAGGGGGATCCCGAAAGAAGGACAGGGCAAAGAGGCCCGCGGCAAGAATCACCAGGCCGACAGGCCCATACCCCATGGGCCACAACGCGAAGGTGGTACCGGCGCCGACGATGAGCAATGGAATGTAATATGGAGCGCCGACTTTCCACGCGCTGAATTTCCCATTCAAAATATTTTTCTCTCCTTGAGGCTCACGTAGCATCCATCGCCGAAGACGATATGGTCCAGAACATTGATTCTCATCAGGGCTCCCGCCTCAGACAAACGTTGCGTCAACTGAATGTCGTCGCGGCTCGGCTCGGGATCGCCGCTGGGATGGTTGTGGCAAAGGATCACCGAGGCCGCGCCTTCCCGAACGGCCTGGCGGAATACGTCTCGCGGCAACGCCGCCGTGCCGTCGAGGCCGCCTGTCGAAATGGTGATGGTCTTCAGCACATCGCTTTTAATGTTCAGCAGGAGGCATTTGAACTGCTCCGTTTCGCAGTCCTTGTAATTTAACATGAGTAGGTCGGATACGTCCTGGGCGTTGCGGATCTTCGTGCGGCCCCGGTCCGTGAACGCGGCAAGCCGTTTCCCCAGCTCGAGCGCGGCCTTAATCTCGATGGCCTTAACGTGGCCCAAGCCGTTGACCTGTTGCAGCTCCTCAAGCGAAGCCCGAGCGACCGCCCGAATGCTCCCGAAATGACTCAACACCTTCTCCGCCAACGCAACCGCTCCGACAGACCGGGTCCCCGTCCGAAAAAGTATCGCTATCAGTTCCGCGTCCCGCAGGGCCTCGGGCCCGACTCGCGCCAATCGTTCGCGTGGACGGTCCTCTTCGGCCATTTCACGTACTGCCGTCGGATACTCTTCCTGCGCACTCATTAGGGGGCCCTTGCGGTGATAATGCGCGAAATCCCCGCGAGGTCGTTCCGCGAGCCACAATCGCGATAGTCGTTTCTTTCCAGCAGTTCCCGGACGGCCTCATACTGCCCCATCCCTATTTCCAAAGCAAGAAGCCCGCCGCTGCGCAACCGTGACTTGCCCTCGGCGATCAGGCGGCGAATTATATCGAGGCCGTCGGCTCCCGCGAGGAGCGCCCGTTTGTCTTCGTAGTTTCGGATGACCGCATCCAAGCCCTCCCACTCGCCGGACTCGACGTAGGGTGGATTCGAGCACAGGATATCAAAGGGAGCCTCGTCTTCGTCGAGAGCCTCGAATAGGTCGCCCTGTCGAAACCGAACCCCGTCATGGACGCCATGGCGCCGTGCGTTTTCTTCGGCAAGCCGGATGTAGGCTTCTTCGATATCGGTCGCGGTCACAAAACACTTCGGACGATTCTTTGCGATGGAGACCGCGACACATCCTGTACCGGTGCCGATTTCCAACACGCGACTCGAGTCTTCCCAGGCCTCGTCGAGCACGGCTTCCACGAGGTGTTCCGTTTCGGGGCGGGGCACGAGAACCGGGGCGCGGACAAGAAATGAGAGCGAGAAGAACTCCCATTCGCCCAGGATGTAGGCGATAGGTTCAGAAGCCAGCCTGCGTTCGAGAAGCTCTTCGAAGGTCGATGGCGGGGCCTCGTCTCTGAGGCGGGCTAGAATCCCCGCCCGGCCCGCGTCGAGGGCTGCGGACAGAAGGATTTCCGCGTCCAGACGCGGGGTGTCCGTTACGGCAGCAAGCCGTTTTGCGGCCTCGGACAATGTATCGGCAATCGTTTTCATATCGGCGCGTCTGCCGGGGGAGTTGTCGAGCGGTTTAGAGACGGGCGGTTCTGTCTGCCGCGATAAGGGCGTCGATCACTTCCGTGAATTCGCCTTCCATGACCGTTTCGAGGCGATGAAGCGACAAGCCAATCCGGTGGTCCGTCAGACGGTTCTGGGGAAAGTTGTAGGTGCGGATGCGCTCGCTACGGTCGCCGCTGCCCACTTGACTGCGCCGCTCGGCGGAACGCTTTGAGTCTTCCTCTTCCTGAATCTGGGCGAAGAGGCGGGCGCGCAGGATTGTCATGGCGCGGGCCTTGTTTTTGTGCTGGGATTTTTCATCCTGGCAGGTCACGATGAGGCCCGTGGGCTTGTGGGTAATCCGCACGGCGGAATCGGTGGTGTTTACGCTTTGCCCGCCGGGACCCGAGGAGCGGTAGACGTCGATTTGCAAATCGTTGACGTTGATATTGAGTTCGACTTCTTCGGCTTCGGGCAACACGGCTACGGTGACGGCGGAGGTATGCACGCGGCCCTGCGTTTCGGTGGCGGGTACGCGCTGAACGCGATGGGTGCCGCCCTCGAATTTCATGCGGCCATGGACGGCGTCGCCTATAATCTTAAAACTGATTTCCTTGAAACCGCCGATCCCGGTTTCGTTGGAGTTCATGACTTCTATCTTCCAGTCGAGTGTCTCCGCGTAGCGGGAGTAGGCGCGAAAGAGATCGGCTACGAACAAGGCCGCTTCGTCGCCGCCTGTTCCTGCACGAATTTCGACGATGGTGTTCTTTTCGTCGTTCGGGTCTTTGGGAATCAACAGAAGACGGAGTTCTTGCTCGCCTTCTTTGAGGGCGGTGACGAGGCCATCTTTCTCCTCCTCGGCCAATTCGCGCATCTCGGGATCGGTTTCGTCCTTGAGAAGGCTTTCGGCTCCGGCGAGGTGTTGCTCGTTCGCCTGATAGATCTCGAATTTCCGGACCGTTTCCCCGATATCCGACTGAGCCTTCGCGTGCTTTCGGTATACGTTGGGATTGGAGGCCACTTCTTGCGTGGCCATGAGCTCGGAGAGTTTTTGGTGCTCCTCCACGATAGAGAGGAGGCGGGCGCGCATGGCGTCTTCCATGACGGCGCTGCTTACTTGGCGGCGGTAGCCGTACCGTATTTCTTACGGAAACGTTCGACGCGGCCTTCGCTGTCTACAAATTTCTGCTTACCGGTGTAGAACGGGTGGCAGGCCGAGCAAATCTCGACGTGAATCTCCGGTACAACGGCGCCCGTCTCGAAGCTATGGCCACACGCGCATGTGACCGTGGACGGCACGTAGTTGGGATGAATGTCCTTCTTCACGGGAGGTCTCCTGGATCGTTGTTCGTTTTGCGTCCCCGTATGGGGAAGTGGAAAGAGGCGATACTATAGCACGGCAGAACCTAGACGCGCAAACGTTGCTTAGCCATCAATGCAAGCTCAGGGCAATGAGGCTCGCGGGATGATCGGCGTCTTTTGTGGCCACAACGATGTATTGTTTTTCGTTGTGGATGTAGGTCATGGGCGTTCCGGTGGCCTGAACGCCTAAGTCTATTTCCCAGAGTGTTTTGCCGGTGGCCTTGTGGTAGGCGCGAAACATCGTGCCCCCACCCATGCGGCCCGAGGAGTTGTTGGTCACGGTACCAT
>JAPYPO010000511.1 GCA_029937645.1 Candidatus Hydrogenedentota bacterium | reverse complement strand
AGACAGGATTATGCTCCACTTACCAGAACAAATAATCCTGTCTTATCCTGTCATCCTGTCAAGGCTCTTCTCGGCCCCTTCTTAAGGCTTCCCGCGACCGCGTTGAGCCCCTCGCCCTGCCTCGACTATACTTACCCTCGTTATTCGTTTCTTGCGAATTCTGCCCGTTCGCGGCAGATACCCCCGCTGCACTATTCACCGCTAAGGTTGAGGAGTATCCACTATGGAAAACGTTATCATCATCGGGTCGGGTCCGGCCGGTTACACGGCTGCTTTGTATGCCGCCCGCGCGAGCCTGGAGCCGCTGGTGCTCGAAGGCGAGCCGAGCCAGGACATTCTTCCCGGCGGTCAGCTCATGACGACGACAGAAGTTGAGAATTATCCGGGCTACCCGGAGGGCGTCACGGGCCCTCAGATGATGGAAGATTTTAAGAAACAGTGTGGCCGTTTTGGCACGCGCTTCGAATGGAAGACGGTCACGAAAGTCGACTTCAGCGGCAGCCCGTTGAAGGTCTACGTCGGCGACGAGCTATTCGAAACGAAGACGGTGATTATCGCGACGGGCGCTACAGCCAAATATCTCGGCCTGGAGTCCGAAGAGAAATACATGAACCTCGGGGTGTCCGCTTGCGCAACCTGCGACGGCGCGCTGCCGCGTTTTCGGGACAAGCCCCTGGTTGTGGTGGGGGGTGGCGACACCGCGATGGAAGAGGCCCTTTTCTTGACCAACTTTGCCAGCCGAGTCCATATCATCCACCGGCGCGACGAATTCCGCGCGAGCAAAATCATGGCTGATCGCGCCGTTGCCCACGAGAAGATCGTGCCCGAATGGGATTCCGTTGTCGATGAAGTCCTGGGCGATGAGGCGACAGGCGTCACCGGATGCCGGATCAAGAACGTCAAAACGGGCGAGACGAAAGAACTCGAATGCACGGGATACTTCGCGGCGATTGGCCACAAACCGAACACAGATCTGTTCGGAGGAATCCTCGATATGGATGAGACGGGCTACCTCGTTACGAAAGCCGACTCGACCTACACGAAAATCGATGGTGTGTTTGCCGCGGGCGATGTTCAGGACAGGATATACCGTCAGGCGATAACGGCCGCGGGTTCCGGTTGCATGGCGGCCATAGATTGCCAGCGCTGGCTCGAAGCGCGGGAAGGTTAGCCCGCTACTCGTGACTGAACTCCTACAAACCGAGCCGCGCGCCATCCGAGTGCCTGGGCACGGCGGCGTCGAAATCAACATTTGGGACCATGGCGGCGATGGGCCTCCCCTCGTCGTCACGCACTGCACGGGCACACACGCGCGGATTTGGGATCCGCTGATCTCGGTGTTGACGCCCCGTTTTCGTGTGGTTGCTTTCGATACCCGGGGCCACGGCGATTCGGATCAGCCGACCGACCCCGAGGCCTACGATTGGCGAAATTTTGGCGACGACTTGATAGCTGCCCTTGCCGCGTTGGGAGTGGGGGAGGGGCTTCTCGCGCTTGGCCATTCTGCGGGCGCATCGCAAATCTATTTCGCCGAACTCGAGCAGCCAGGCCTGTTTTCCCGAGCCGTCCTGATTGATCCCGTCCTATTCCCGAAGGAATTCTATGCCGCCGAAAATCCGCTGGAAGGGTCGGCCCGGCGTAGGCGAAACGATTTTGAAAGCCGAGAGGCCGCCCACGCCCGATACGCCTCGAAACCGCCGATGGGCAACTGGCATCCGCTCGTCCTCGACGCGTACATCCAGCACGCCTTCCGCGAACTGGACGATGGCGCCGTCACGCTGAAGTGCCCGGGTTCAATCGAGGCAGAAGTCTACGCGCACTCGAAATCGGATTGGGCCTTCGAGCGCCTCGGCGAAATCGAAACGGATATCCTCCTCATCACGGCCGAACACAGCGATCTCCGCCACGCGGCGAACTTGCAGCACGGGGAACTTCCCCAATCCAAGCTCCACGAAATCGAAGACGCCGGCCACTTCGTCCCCCAGGAAAAGCCGGATGAAGTTACCGAACAGGTGCTGAAGCACTTGACTTGACCAAGGGCTCGAAGGGTTCGCGGGCATAGGGTGTCGACAAGAAACGGAAATATGGTTATTCTTTCCGGGCCAACTTATCCTGCGTAGATACACTCGACGCGCCTATTGCGGAGTAAAACATCATGTCAGAATCATTGCCGCCGCCTTTACCAGGCACCCTTTGCGCCTTCTGCTACAAGGCCATCGGCGCGGAAGATAGCTATTGCCCCCACTGCGGTAAACGGCAAGGCACAGGCGATGCTTGGTACTATTCCGTCCTGTCGGTTGCAGTCCTCGCATTTTTCGTCATTGGCCCGTTCGCGCTTCCCCTCGTGTGGAAATCCTCGCGAATGGGTGCGATCACTAAGTACGTTCTGACCGCGCTTATATTGGTTTATACCGCGATAACTGCCTATTTTTTCTACGTAGTGCTCGCCAATTCCCTCAAACACCTCGAACAGTTGACGGAATTAGAGGAGATTTTGGATCGCCGCCGATAGCCACGCTCTTCGTAACTGCAATATTTACAGCGAGTTACCTTTCAAAAATAGCCCTGTAAGCATCTACTACACCTCCCGCCTCCCCACTCCGTGACATGAATCTTCCCCTTCGGTGAATAGACCCTATGTAACGTGACCGAACGGAGATAGACTTCGTGACCGCGTTACCCTGGTTTACCGCTGGACTGCGGTCGCTGGGTATTACGTTGATGTTCAAGGAGAGTCGGCATGGCTATGACGAAAAGCGCTGATGAGCTGCGGGCCGAAGATTTCGAAAACCGGGTTATCGGACACATGGATGCGATGTATTCCGTGGCCGTGCGCCTGACGCGCAACGCGACGGATGCTCAGGACCTTATGCAGGATGCTGTCGTGCGGGCACTCCGGTTTCGCGATAAATTCCAGGAGGGCACCTACCTTAAGGCTTGGCTGCTCACGATCTTGCGCAATACCTTTATCAACGACTATCGGAAGCGGGCCCGGAGACCAACAATGGTCGAGTGGACGGGCGCTGAAGTCCTGCCCAATATGAAGGCGGACCCGGATATGGGGTATTACCC
>JAPYPO010000029.1 GCA_029937645.1 Candidatus Hydrogenedentota bacterium | reverse complement strand
TCGATGCCGGCGGATCTCAAGATGACTCTTCCAAATGGGAAATCCGGGCTAAAAAGAAGAACGCGCTACACGTTCTCCTCGTCTTCTCCTTCAAACTCCTCGCCCGGATTAATAAACCGATTCATCTCCGCCTGATACTGCTTGTCATACAATTGCTTATAGCGCCCATCCAACACCAGCAACTCATCATGCGTGCCCCGCTCCACAATCTCCCCATGCTCCAACACCAATATCTGGTCCGCACTGCGAATCGTCGACAAGCGGTGCGCAATCACAAACGTCGTGCGCCCCTTGCGGAGCGCCTCCAGCCCGTCCTGAATCATCGCTTCGCTTTCGCTGTCCAAACTCGAAGTCGCCTCGTCCAGAATCAGCATCCTGGGATCCGCAAGAATCGCCCGCGCTATCGCGACACGCTGCCGCTGTCCGCCCGAGAGCTTGATGCCACGCTCCCCCACAACCGTGTCGTACTTATCCTCAAACCCCTGGATGAACTCATCGCAATGCGCGATGCGGCTCACCTCCAACACCGCCTCCTGCGTCGCATGCGGTGTCGAGTAGCGGATGTTGTCCGAAATCGTCCCCTCGAACAAAAAATTGTCCTGCATGACGATGCCCAGCCGCGATCGGTAATCCCGCAACTCGATGCCCGTAATATCCCGTCCATCCACCATAATCCGGCCACCGCCCGGGTAATGAAACGCCATCACCAAGCCAATAAGGGTGCTCTTCCCCGACCCGCTCGACCCCACCAGCGCCGTCGTACTGCCCGCCGGAGCATCAAAAGAAATCCCCTTCAGAACCGGCACCCCTTCCTCGTATTCAAAGCGAACATCCTCAAAAGAAATATCACCCCGCAACCCTTCCAGCGGCTCGACACGCCCCTGGTCCGCACCTTCCACCGCGACCTGGCGAATTTCCCGGATACGATCAAGCCCCGCAAACGCCTCGCTGATCTGCGTCCCAATATTCGCCATACTCACAAGCGGGGCGGCGACCATCGCCGTGAACAGCAGATACAGAAACAGACCCCCTTCGGTCATGGGTGTGTTGATGACCGAGTTCGCCCCGACCCAAATAATCACCAGGCCATTGAGGCCAATCGTGAGGCCAGAGAAAGAACCAATCGCGGAAACCCCCGTTACCGTCGACGCCACATTGCGGAACAGTCCATGCACACCCTCCGCGAATATAATATCCTCACGCTTCTCGGCCGTGTAGGCTTTCACCACGCGAATGCCCCCGAGGGATTCCGTAAGCCGGCCCGTTACATGCGCATTCAATTCGCCCCGCTTGCGAAACAAAGGCCGAAGCCAGGTGAACGCACACGCCATTCCCGCGCCAAAGAGCGAGAGAATCGCAATAATGTAAAAGGTCATTTTCCAGTTTATGTAGAACAACACACACAACGCGATCGAGGCGGTGACCAAGCCCCCCACCAACTGCGCCAGGCCCGTGCCCACCAGATTCCGGACCCCCTCCGGGTCCGTCATAATCCGCGAAATCAATACGCCCGATTTCGTGTTGTCGAAATAGCTCGTTGGCAGCCGCGTGATATGCTGCTGGACCGCCATCCGCATTTCCATAATCGCCCGCTGCGCCGCCACCCCAAGCACCTGCGAAAGCGCAAAGCCCGAACTGGCCTGTACAAGCGTCGCCATACCCACCACCCAAACCATCGTGACCAACAAATCAACATTTTTATTGGCGATCACCTCGTCAATCAGCAATTTTGAGGACCCCGGAAGAACCAGCCCGCTCAGCCGGCTGACCAACATGAGGGCAAACCCCAAGCTGAGGCGACTGCGGTGCCGCCACATGATCGCCTTGGCTTCACCCCACGCCTTCGAATAATCCGTCTTCTTCTTTTTCTTCTTTTCGTCTACCAAGAGAGGGCTCCTTCCAAACCGCACCGCGTGTCGCCCAGGTCGGCCCAACCACAGAACCGGACCAAATCAAGCGATAAGTATGCCTGATCACCCCAAGCCAACGCCCCATTCCCGTGTACTTCATAGCGCGGCACAATCTTCCTTCCAGGCGCGGCGCAGCCAAATCCGTTGAGAGGTTTTTCCTTCTCGTGTATACTGCCTCTCCGTAACGGTTTCGGCGCGATGCCTCCGTCCAAACAGGCTGGATACGAGCGAACGCCTACCGATCGACCTAATTGCAACGCGATATCTCGAAACTATCCCCTACGGGATTTCCGAGATTTGGGGCGCGTTCCCACGCCCGCCCCCCACAGACGAAGAAGGAGAGAGTACACATGGCCAATGCGAACGAGAACGCCGCCAAAGATAAAACCATGGAACTCGCCGAATCATCGCGGGAGTCCGAGTGGAATTTCCCGAGCTTTACGGCCGAGTTATTCGCAGGCAACTTCCGCTGGGATCTGCTCAGCCCCTACCCCGAGCAATCCGCCGAAGAGAAGCGAATCGGCGACGAGTACATCGAAAAATTGAGAGGCGTCCTCATCGAGCACGTCAACCCCGACAAACTCGACGAAACCGGCGAGTACCCCCAAGAAGCCCTAGACGCCCTCACGGCCATCGGCCTATTCGGCATGACGATTCCCACAGAATACGGCGGGCTCGGTTTTAGCAAAGTAAACTACTGCCGCGTACTCCACTTCCTCGGAAGCTATTGCCAGAACACCCTAACCTGGGTCTCCGCCCACCTGAGCATCGGCTGCCCCCAGCCCCTCAAAATGTTCGGAACCGACCAGCAGAAAAAGAAATACCTCCCCCGCTTGGCCGCCGGCGAAATCAGCGCCTTCGCCCTGACCGAGCGCGACGTAGGATCCGACCCAGCCAAGATGAGCACCACCGCGATCCCTTCCGACGACGGCGAATACTACCTCCTCAACGGAGAAAAGCTCTGGATCACAAACGGCACCGCCGCCGGCATCGTCGTCGTGATGGCGAAGACCCCCCCGAAAATCGTCAACGGCAAAGAGCGCATGCAGATCAGCACCTTCATCGTCGAAACCGACCAGCCCGGATTCTCCATCACCCAACGCTGCGAATTCATGGGCCTAAAGACCATAGCCAACGGCATCCTCAAATTCGACAACATGAAAATCCCCAAGGAAAACCTAATCGGTAAAGAGGGCCAAGGCCTCCGCATCGCCCTCACCACCCTAAACACCGGACGATTGGGATTGCCCGCAGGCGCCGTAGGCGCCTCCAAGGCCCTCCTCCAAGAGTGTCAATCCTGGATTAAAGAGCGCGTTCAGTGGGGCGTACCCATCGGCAAACACCAGCACATCGCCCGCCTCTCAGCCAACATCGCCGCAGACACCTTCGCCATGGAATCTATCGTCTGGCTCGCCTCAAGCTGGGCCGACAAAGGCAACGCCGACATACGCCTCGAAGCCGCCGCCGCCAAATATTTCTGCACCGAAACTATGTGGCGCATCATCGACGACTTCGTCCAAGTCAGGGGAGGCCGCGGCTACGAAACGGCCGCATCCCTTCACGAGCGCGGAGACCGGCCCATCGCGGCCGAACGCTGGCTGCGCGACGCCCGCATCGGACGCATCTTCGAAGGATCCAGTCAGGTCATGCACCTCATCATGGCGCGCGAGGCCATGGACACCCACTTCAAAATGGTCATGCCCATCCTCCAGCCGAAGCCCGGCCAAAAGGAAAGCAAGATGAGCCTCCTCATCAAGGCGGGCAAGTACTACGCAAAATGGTACCCCAAGCTATTCCTGCCTTCCACACAAAACTACAATGTCCAATACTTGAACCCAATAAACCAGGCCTACCTCCCCTGGATCGAAAAGATGACCCGCCGCGTGGCCCGCACCCTCTTCCACACCATGGGCAAATACAAAGAGAAACTCGAATTCGAACAAATCATTCTCGGCAACTTCGTCGACATCGGAGTCGATCTCTTCGTCATGGCAGGCAGCCTAGCCTTCGCCGAAATGAAGCTCGCCAAGAACCCCGCCGACCAGACACCCCAAGAGTTGGCCGACCTCTTCTGCAAAAACGCCCAAGAGCGCATCGAGCGAAACTTCAAAGCCATCAAGCACAACCACAACTCCACCTTCAACAACGTCGCCGATACCCTCATGGATGAAAAACTCGAGTGGATGTACTCCGACATCTTCGGCGACATCCCCCCCTTCTGGAAAGACGTACCCATGGGTGAAGCCGCCGCCGTAAATACCCAAGAAGAGGCAGTCGTCAAGTAACCGTGCAGTTCTGCCATTACCGCTTCAGAGACCGTCGCGGAAAGGGGTACTGGTGCCAGAAAAAGGCACCTACTCCGTCATCCTGAGCGAAGGGAAGGATCTCTTACCGAAAGCGAATCAACACGTTGAAGAGATTCGCTTCGCTTAGAATGACCGTCCTATCCATATTCCGCGCCGAAAACCGCTTTCCGCAACAGGAACTATTTAGCCCGAACAAGGGGCTCGGCAGGGTACGCTGAAAGCGTAAAATTCCTTGACCCAGGGTTCGCGAAGCGTACCCTGGGTCAAGGAAGTCCAAAATATTTACCCTGAAAGGGTTACACGGTAATGGGATGAATGCTCAACCCAGCGTGACCATCCCTTCGCGCATACAGGCGCGGTTCACCGGTTCAAAGGCAGGCATGGGCGTCACGAGGCGAAACGGCGGCAGGGTGTAACCGTTAATGCGCGTTGCGGTTTTTTAGATTGAAGGAGACCTCTCGCGCGGCTCCCGCGCGCGATTTCCTAAGGCGATCCTCCAGGATGACGCTGATCTGGCTGATGTGAACCACATCGAATCGCAATTCAATCACATCGCCTTTGCGCACGTTATCTAGCGGCTGGCCATTCAGCAACGTGAAGGTGGCCGACTTGCCGTCCGGGGTAATAGACTTGAGGGTCATACTGTAAAGGCGGTTTTCCTCTTTCGTCTTCTTTTCTAGATTACCGGTGAGTGTGTGCGGGTAAGCGTAGAGCGCAGATTCGGCCATGCCCGCCGCCTTACCAATCGTCGCCATGCTCCAGTTCACCGTATTCAACCTGTCGTTAACTTCCTTTTCGATGGCCGTGAGCGCAATGGTGGCAATCTTTTGGTTTGCATCGCTGTTGTTCGCATCGAGCGCCTCCTTTGCGGCCTCAAGCGCTTCGACAGCGGATCCGCCGTTCGCCAAAATTTCGTAGTAGCGGTTAATGAAGTCGGGTACAACGACACGGTTCTTCGCTTCAAGGTAGTCCATGACCCAAGTAGTGGCTTTAATACCCGCGAAGACGATCACGATGAGCCCCACGATGATTAACCCGATGGGCACCGCGCGATCCTTGAAGCTCGTGGGCGGTTTACTCACAGTCGCACGCGCGCTGAACGTACTTTCGGAAAGTGAGTTCAGCCCCTGGCTCGTCGCGTTTAAAATTGGCAACCCATCGGGGCCTACTTCGATCGACGCCTGCGGAACATCGGCACCGCCTCCCCCGTCGGAGTCCGACCGAGGATCCGACCCATCCGATCCCAAATTTTCCGCGCGGAAAGCCTCAATGGCGCTCATGACCGTTCCGGAAGGTGCCGAGTGGACGATTGACTCGCCGCCCAAATCTTCGCTGCTCAACTCCCGCAGCTCCTCCTTCGGCTTCCCGATATCTTGGCCGCAGAACTTACACTTTACCGCAAGAATGTTGATCGTCGAGCGACAACTCGGACAGAGTCGTTCGCGATTCAGAAATTCGTCCCGTTCATTTTCGGCCACAATTGTTGCCTTCCGCCTGCACACAGATACCCAACGGCATCCCAGCCCTACTCGAAAGCACGACTGCCCTTTGTTGCGTCCTCACAGGTACTATACACAACCACAAGCAAGAAATTCATCGCAATGCAACCTTGTCGCGATTGATCAAGGAATTTCGGGGTTCCTATAGCATGATGGCGGAAGATTTCACTTGCGCCGGTAGTGTTTTCCTGTCGCTCCATAATCCGCGCCGAAGCGATAAAGTTTCTCAATTTCCTCCTCGGGCAAACGGACAGGCTTGCCAAGTGAATAGGCCACGATAATCGTCTCTGCAGCGTGTTCAAGTTTTTCCACGCGATGGAGCGCATCACGTAAAGTTAGCCCCACCGTAACAGAGCCATGCCGATCCAGCAGCACCGCGTCGCATTCACGAATGAGATCGCGAATAACCTCCGAGCCTTCCCTAGAACCCGGCATCGCGTAATCGGCTGTGGGGATGCCGCCCAAAGCGCCAATAAGCTCCGGAAGCAGCGGCTCCGCCAAGGAAACCCCGGCCAGAGTGCATGCCACGGCATTGGGCGGATGGGCGTGGACGACCGCGTTGACATCAGGCCGCTCCTCATAGGCCGCAAGATGAGTAAATATCTCCGACGTGACTTTTCCGCTGCCCGACACTTTGTTGCCATCAGCGTCGCAGACGATGAGGTCTCCGGGCGCCATAAAGCCTTTCGAGACAGCGCTTGGGGTTCCTAAAAATTTTCCGTCGCGAAGGCGGACGCTAATGTTTCCATCCGTCGCGGCGACAAGATTTCGCGCGTACATGCGCCGGCCCACTTCGCATATCTCCTCGCGAATTTCCGCCGTGTCCTCGTAAACACTCGTTGCCGATGAATTCATCCAAACTTCCGATCTCGCTGTTATCCCCACGCGACGATTAGATACCTACTAATAACGATTTAAACCCTAAAATGTTCAACGCCGAGGTGAAGCTTCCGGTTTTTACCACGAAAGACGCGAAGAACCATTTGTGGCTCGACTCGCCAAATAATATGGACTCATCCGAGGCGGTTCAACCTCGCGACCGACCTTTCCCTCCGCTCGCCTCAAGTTTGATTGCCGCATTCCTCATTGTTATGCTGTATTTGGTTAATCGTCCCCAGGAAAAGCAAGTAGGAGCAGGCGTATGAATGTAACAATCACGGGCCGTCATATGGACGTGACGAGCGGATTGAAATCGCATATTGAAGATGGGCTGGATAGACTCCGTACCCATTTCGACAAAGTCATCGATGTGGACGCGATCTTGAGCGTCGAGCGCCACCGGCACATCGCCGAATTCAATCTCCACGCCAACGGACTTCGCATCAACGCGAAGGAATCTTCGGGCGATATGTACGGGTCGGTCGACGCCGCGCTCGGCAAGCTTGACAAGCAAGTCTTGAAGCACAAGAGTCGCATCATGCGCCACAAGCCCCGCTCCGTCCGCGAGCCGCAGGACTTCGATCACCATGTAATCGATTTTCCGTCTCTCTCAGAAAGCGATGCTCAGGCCGCCGAGCCTAACAGTACGAATCACCGTATCGTGCTCAAGGAAAAATTCTCGATAAAGCCTATGAGCGTCGACGAAGCGGCGCTTCAACTCGACCTTCAATCCGACCATTTTCTCGTCTTTGAAAACGCTGAAACGAATAAGGTAAATGTGCTGTACGCCCGGAATGATGAGACCTACGGGCTCATCGAACCTCCGTACTAGCGGTATGATTTATGCTGATGGGAGATTTTGTCTTGTGAATTTCACTCAAGAATCTAAGCAAAAAAGGGACTGACACAAGCGAAGCGAGGCACGAGCGGAGACCTGTCTGACCCTTTTCTTGCGGCGCAACTCCATGCGCAGTGAGAGTTTGCAGGAACAATTTGTATAAGCTGTGGGTGGCGCCTTCAAACCTGTTGGTTCTTCACGGGTCTCCGGGAAAGGCAACACGGGTTGTTTTTGCGTTTGAACGCTGTAAGCGTTCCATTCCTCAGCCCAGGATTCGGCGAACGGTCGTGAACGATTGGAAGTAGGCGCCTGGAAGCAGAATGCAGCCTTCGAGGAACTTCACATGAGAACGGATCAGCTACGGACAACGCGCAAGAGCGACATCGCAGTCGCACGCCTGCTCGATCATTTTTCAGGGGAGTTTACCTACCTCGGAGGCTTTCAGGGAACGGGCCGCCGCTTTTATATTTCCGATGTGAACCGGCCCGGCTTGGCGTTGAGCGGCTACCTTGATTACTTTGCCAGCGACCGCGTGCAGATACTCGGCAACACCGAGATCCACTACATGGAGCGCCTCTCGACTTCCGAGTTGGAGGCCCGCCTGGAAAACATGTTTTCCTTCGAAATTCCCGCCTTCATCCTGTCGAGGGGACTTCGGCCCAAACCCCTGTTCCTGGACATGTGCAACAGGCGCGGCATACCCGTACTCGTCACGCAGCGTTCGACCGGCGAACTGATCAGCCGAATCATCCTATTTCTAGCCGAAGAATTTGCCCCCGTGACGGAGGTCCACGGCACCGCCGTCGATTGCTACGGCGTCGGGATGCTCATCGTAGGGTCGCCCGGCATCGGCAAGAGCGAAGTCGCCCTGGAATTGGTCGAGCGCGGTCACCTGCTCGTAGCCGACGACCTCGTAGCGCTGCGGCGTATCGGCGAAGACACCCTGATGGCCTCCTACAACAAAAATATTGAACACTGCATGGAAATCCGCGGCGTCGGGATCGTAGACATCCAGCGGATATTCGGTGTGGGCCGCGTCGTCCATTCCAAATCCATCTCGCTCGTCGTCGATTTGGAGGAGTGGCACGAAGGCGGGGAGTACGACCGGACAGGCCTCGTAGAAGAACATGTCGAAATCTTGGGTGTAGACATTCCAAACCTTCGGATCCCCGTCCGCCCCGGCCGCAACATGGCCGTAATTGTGGAAGTCGCGGCGCTCAACCACCGCCTCAAGGAATTGGGCATTAACCCCGCCGAAATCCTCAATCAGCGCCTCATCGACATGATGAAGACCGGGACTCGCTAGGCCCTATGTCCAAATCACCCCGATTTGTCCTGGTGACCGGTCTTTCGGGTGCGGGCAAAACCCAGGCGCTGCGCTTCTTCGAAGACTTGGGCTACTACTGCATCGACAATCTACCGGCCTCCCTGCTCACGACGGTCGCCGAACTCATCAGCCGCTCGGAATCAGTCCGCGACCGCATCGCGGTGTGCGTCGACGCACGAACCGGCGACGACCTACTCAACCTGCCCAGTTATCTGGACGGTGTGGCAGAGCTGGGTCTTACGCCCGAGACCCTCTTTCTGGAGACGACGGACACGGTCTTGATTCATCGCTACAGCGAATCGCGGCGCCGCCATCCCTCCTCGCCCACCGGAAGTATCGAAGAGGGCATCCAGCGCGAACGAGAGCTGTTGGGGCCGATCCGTGACCGCGCCCATCTATTACTCGATACGAGCGCCCTATCCGCCTCTGAATTGCGCGAGCGCATCGCGGCCATGTTCAGCGGCCCTCGCGAACTCCAGACGCTCACGATTACCGTGTTGTCCTTTGGATTCAAGTACGGAGTGCCGCCCGAGTCGGATCTCGTATTCGACGTCCGCTTCCTGCCCAACCCCTACTACGACACAGAACTGCGCGATCACACCGGGAGCGAGTCGGATGTGCGGGATTACGTGATCAACAACCCGCACGGCCAAGACTTCCTTGAGCATCTGACTTCGTTTCTCAAATACCTCGTCCCCCAATACGAAGCCGAGCCAAAGTCATACCTGACCATAGCCGTCGGTTGTACCGGGGGACGCCATCGCTCTGTTGCGGTTGCCCAGGAGATCCTTCGGTTGTTGCGCGACCTCAGCTACGACGCACGCCTTCGGCATCGCGATGTGGGCCGTTAGCTGGATAACCGTGGCACAGACACGCTTGAAAGCCTAAGCAGAATTGACTAGACTCGAAGCCGCTTGGCCCACGGGTACGGGCCCGCTGAGAACGCCCCACGGGAAAAGTTAAGCATTGAAACGCTATCGCATCCTAACCTCCATCCTCGCCGTCGCCGCCATCGCCGGGCTTTTCTTTGCGTTGAACCCTTCGCCGCCGCCCACAGGACCCAATATTCTTCTCATTGTTGTAGACACGTTGCGGGCGGATCGTTTAGAGGGTACGCGCGACGGCAAACCGATCATGCCAGGGCTCAGCGCGTTCGCCGAGGACTCGATGAACTTCTTAGCCGCTTCAACGCCTTGCACCTGGACCAAGCCGGCCATGGCCTCGGTGTTTACCTCCCTGCATTTTGATGCCCATAAGGTCTATTTCAGTGTGGATCCAAGTAGCCCGGAGGCGACGGAGGCGAACGCGCTTCCCCCGAGTCTGCTGACCATGGCCGAGTATTTAAAAGGAAATGAATACGAAACGGGCGCTATCCAAACGAACGGGAATATGAGTTCGGACTTCGGATTTGACCGGGGTTTTGATCGGTACGACTTCTTCCACGATCACCCCGCCGAAGGGATAACGGACAAAGCCATCACCATGATGGAGGAATGGTCAGGCCCCTTTTTTCAGTATGTTCACTACATCGATCCCCATAACCCCTACGACCCACCCCAAGGGTATGACAAGTATTTCGGGCCCGCCCCTGTTCTCGATGACGCGGAGCAGGCCTACGTCCGAGAACAGTACATGGATTATTTTTGGGACGCGATATATAAGACCCTCGGGATAAAGGACAGTCGGGAAATACCTCCGCTCAGCGATGCCGGCAAAGAAGCCGTGCGGACTCTATACGATGGCGAAGTACGCTACGCCGACGAGGAGGTGTCGCGCCTATTGTCCCACGTCAAGAAAAATCACCCAGACACCCTCATCATTTTCATATCGGACCACGGCGAAGAATTCTGGGAACGAGGTTCGATGGGCCATGGACTGACGATGTACGAGGAACAGCTCCACGTTCCGTTCCTCCTACACGGCCCCGGCATCGAGCCCATACGAGTCGAGGCCGGTGTATCAACCTTGGACATTCTTCCCACCGTGGCCTCCTATCTCGGGCTGGAGCCCAAGAAGTTCTGGCAAGGCCGGAATCTTCTTGACGCGGCCGAGGCGGCTGCGGTCCCCGTCTTCTCGAAAACGCGCGCCGCAGAGCCTCGTTCGAATATCGACCTGGAAGCGGTCGTGTTTGATGGCTATAAGTACATAGTGGACGCCGTATCCAACAAGCAGTTTCTGTACAATCTTAAGAACGACCCCGGCGAATTACACAATTTACTGAAGGAAGAGCCCGATATAGCAAGCGATTTGGCGCAACGGCTCAAAGAGCAGCATGCGCAGGATATTGAACTTGGCGAAGCCCTTCGGTCAACCGAAACGTCGGGAAAATTGAGTTCGGAGTTACTCGAACAACTTAAAAATTTAGGCTATGTCGGAGATTAGAGAAGCCTTCCGTCGGAGCGCACGACAGACTCAACACTAAAGCCCAAGGAGAGGCAGCATGGAATTCGGACTTTCAGAAGAACAATCCCTACTCCAATCGAGTATCGGAAGATATCTGGAAAGCAACGCCTCGCTCGACCGGGTGAAGGAGTACGTCGATAGCGGCGATGTCCGCGCTAACGACGTGTGGGGCGGCTTGAGTGAATTGGGCGTGCCCGGCATTATCATCGGCGAAGAGCACGGCGGCGTGGGCCTCGGAATGCTCGAGGCGGCGCTAATCGCGGATACCTTGGGAGGCGGTGTCGCCCCGGTTCCATTTGCGAGTACGGCCGTCATGGCGCCTCTCGCACTATCGACCGCGGGCTCCGACGCGCAGAAGTCGCGCTGGCTACCGGCCCTCGCCGACGGCAGCGTTGTTGCGGGCACGGCGGTCACCGAAGTCATCGGATCCCGGCAGGATGCAGGCGTCACCTTCGAAGGCGGCTCCTTAAACGGGCGCACACTTTTCGTGTTGGATTTCGAGGCGGATGTCTACCTCGTCGCCGACGAAAACCGCGCCCTGTATTTAGTCGAGTCCGATGCGCCGGGCCTCTCCCGCCAACTTCTGACAACGGTAGACAAGACCCGTCACGTAGGCGAATTGGTTTTCGTGGATACGCCTGCGGAAGTGCTGCCCGGCAGCGCCGACCCGGAAGTATGCGCCCGTGTCATCGACGCTGGCCGGATCATGCTCGCGGCAGACACCATAGGCGCAGCCCGGACGATGCTCGCGAAGGCGGTCAGCTATTCGAAAGAGCGCGTCCAATTCGGCCGCATGATCGGGTCCTTCCAGGCGGTCAAGCACATGTGCGCCGACATGGCCGCACAGTTGGAACCCTGCGTCTCTATGCTGTGGTACGCCGCCTATGCCTTCGACAACATCCCAGGCGAAGCGCGCCTGACCGCATGTCACACAAAGGCCCACACCGCAGAAGTAGGAACCTTCGTCGCGCGAACCTCTACCGAAGTCCACGGCGGAATCGGCTTCACCGACGAACTCGGCCTACACCTCTGGTTCAAGCGTATCAGCGCAAACCGCCAGTTGCTGGGCGGTCCCGACCGCGTCCGAGAAGAGGCGGCCCGGCTTCAGGGGCTCGTCACGGCGTAGCGGTAGCCCAATATCCTGCGAAGTCGGTTCGTGCCCGCAAAGACAGCTATGAGCGTTTTGCGATTCACGGAGATCGATGTGCGGGGATTCTGAACAATCCTGAAGACTACCTATCCTGGGATATATCCAGCTTGACTAGGGCGCACCGTTTGACAACTCTTTGGGCCGCGTGTTCCAATGGTTTGGCTTGGCGCGTTCCGAACGCGTCTGATCTGGAGAAACGTTTTCTCTCTGGCAAAATCGAAACCATACTCTTGACATCGGGACAATCACGCAGGCGGTATTGGATGATGGCCCATCAAGGCTCGGGAGACGACAAAGTGGGGGTGCCGCGTGTCAGCCGTTGGGACCTGCTGACGCTTGGGCTTTGGTCCATCTTCTTCCTCGTCGGATTAGTTCCCGATCTGGCCTATTACCTCCTCCGTGAATGGGCATTCGTCTCGCCCCGCACGGCCGTGGTCAACACCCCCGCCATCGTGACCTTCACCTTTTCCGCCTACTTCGCATTCTTCGTATTACGGCGCTGCCGCGAATCCGGACTCACGGAGGTGGGAGCCCAAGGTCGCGCCATTCAAGCCGGGCTGTTGGGAATCGTCGCGTTCCTCTATCTACCGTCGACCGGCGGCGCATCCGCGACCGGTTCCGCCCCCCACGAAGCGCGAACCATTCTCGAGCTTCTCGTCAATTACCGAGATATCAGCGTGCCGCTCTTGAAATGGTACGTACTCTTCATTGGATGGAGTAAGCTCCTCGCCTGGTGGTATCTCTTTACCCTTATCGTGCGCTACCACGTCTTCGGAAACCGGGCCGTCTTCGCTGCCATGCCTTCATTTTTCTACAGCGCCCGGAATCGCCAACGCGCACCGTTGGTAGAGAAAGGCATCCCCGACTCTCCACCAATTGCACCAGCAGCCGACGCCGCCGCGAAGGAACTACCGGACGAATCCCGGTGAAACTAACGCGGCCATTCTTTATGCTCTTCGTGGTGCAAGAAGGGTTCGATTCACCACGAAGGCTACGAAGATCACGAAGATGATTTAGTCAGGTTCCTCGCTTGGTCCTAGCGGCTTGACCGTGATAAGTAGCCATGGCAGAAGCGTCACCGCCGCCAAGAGCGCCGCAACCATTGCCAACCCCGTAAACAGGCCGAAGTAAACGGTGGGGATGAAATGCGAAAACACGAGGATGGAAAAGCCGGCGACGATCGTGATGGACGTGTAGTATATCGCCCGACCGATGCTGTTGTGGCAGCGGTACATCGCGGCGATATAGTCGCGGTCCTTAGGGAATTCCTCTTTGAAGCGGTGGATGTAATGAATAGTATTGTCCACGGCGATGCCCAGCGTTATCGCGGCAATCATCACCGTCATCATATCGAGCGGAATGCCTAGCCAGCCGAGCGTCCCAAGAACGAGCAGGACCGGTAACATGTTGGGGATGATCGCGATCGTCGCCATCAGAAGCGAGCGGAACAAGATCGTGAACATGAGCCAGATCGCGCCGAACACCATGGCGATGGTAGCCACCTGCGAATCGATAAGGCTTTGCAACATGTTGTTATACAGCACGAACATCCCCGTCGTCCGCGCGACAGGCGGCGAAGGCGCATCGGAATCCCCCTCGGCAGCATCCGACACCGGGTATTGATCGTTGAAGTACGAGTCTATCCTGTCCAGCAATGCTTGCCGGCGCAAGTTCGCGCTCGATTCGCGAACCCGCATGGCAATACGCACCTGACTGAAGTCCTCCGTCACATACGGCTTCAGCACCTCCGTTTTAATATCGTTCGGAAGCATCAAGACGGCCGCATTCAACAGCAACTGATTCACCGGATTCGGCGCATTAATCTTCTCCAGAATGCGGAGCAGCGTCACCGGCGAAATCACCTTACCCGTTTCCGGTTGCTCTTCCAGCCACTCGTGGATCTCCCGAAGATTCTCGATATTCTCCAGCTTCTTCCAATACGCGTCCCCCTCTGCCGCGATGACCACCTCAAGCGGGGTCGTGCCGCCGAGGCGCTCATCCACCAGCGTCATGCCTTCGTAAATAGGGGTCGACTCATGGAAGTAGTCAATAAACCGATTCTCCACCTCAAGCCGGGTAATCCCTACGCCGGCCACGAGGGCAGCCAGCAGCACGCACACCAGCACCGTTCGTCCTCGCCGGTGCGTGAAGCGCGCGAAAATTTCCATGGGCGAACGCGTAGTCAGTTGGGCCAGTTTGTACGGGGGCACATCGCCCCGAGGCAGCAAGACGAGCGCCGCCGGCAAGAACACAAAACACATGACATAGCCAACGCTCAAGCCAATCATCATCATCAGCCCAAAATCCATCACAGGGCGAATTTGGCTGACAATCAGCGACCCAAAGCCTACCATGGTCGTGAGCGAAGTGTAGAGGCATGGCACGGCCACGTGACGCACCGTCTCCAGCATAAGATTCCGCGTATCCATCAGCGGGTTCCCCGCGTAAATCTCCCGGAAACGGACCACCACATGAATCGACATCGCAATACAAATAATCAAGAGCAAAGACGTGAGGTTAGACGTAACAATCGTCATCCGCCAATCCACGCGGCTCAAGTAACCCACGACGATAAGAACCGTCAATACGCTCGTCAGCGTCGGGAGGACCACCCAGCGGATCTCCCGAAATATGATCGCCAACATGACGAGAACAAACGCGATCACGCCAAGGCTGAAATTCACAATGTCGTCGCGCACATACCGAATGATATCGGCCACGATCATCGGTACGCCGCCCATATGAATTTCGCCCAATTCGCCGTGCCCGGCAAGAATCTCCCGGATGGTCTCGATATCATTATTTCGAAGCTCGATCGCCACCGCCCGCCGCGAGTGATACTCCGCCGTCACCTCATCCAGCTCACGCGCCTCCGCCGTCGTGAGGCCGTCTTCGCTACCCTCCCGGTCGCGCAACGCCGTGCGTCGGTCAAACAGGGCCGTGAAGTCCGCCGGGTCCGGCCTGAAATTGATTTGCAGCGCCGTCGTCTCACCGTCCACGCTGATGAGGTGGTCACGGTAGAGGGGACTCTCCGTCAGCTCCGCCCGCGCCATCTCGACATCCACACCCTCCGCGTCCAGCGTCTTGTACCCGGTCCCCAACTGAAAAATGGGAATGGGGGGACTCTGAAACAGGGGGACCGACAAGATGCTCGTCACCGTCCCTACATTCTCAAGCGCCTGAAGTTCATCGCGCAGCACGCGCAGGTTTTCCAGGGTCTTCTCTTCGAACAGGTCGCCCGTCGGCGTCAACATGGCGATCAGATAATCATCCGAGCCAAAGAGCTTCCGCGTCTCGTTGTAATAGCGGAGATCCGGGTCATTCTCCAACACGATCGATTCAGTCGAAGCGTCCAGCTTGAAATTTTCCAACGAAAGCCCGAAGAAAATCGAAACAGCAATCCCCGCGACAACAGCAAGAATCGGACGCCGCAACACCATCCGCTCATACAGGCGCGACACCGGAGTTTGACGGGAGCTGGAGCCCTGGACGCTCATATCGGCAAGCCTTCCTTCCACAAAGTCAATCCCTCAAAACGGAAGTGTACTGACTCGCGCCAAACGCCGCAACACGGTGCGCCGTTGCAAGCATGCGACCGAATTATTGGGCCACCATTGGGCCGAGACTACAGACCCATGAATACCCGGCTGCCCCTTCCGGATAGACCCTGTCCCGAAGGGACAGCGGCATGTAGCCGGGGGATGAGCGGCGATTCCCCCGGTCAGAATCGCCCCAAACGAACTTCCTCGAAGAGGATGCGGCGACTTCGGGTCAATTTGTCGTCTCTATGCGTAGGCTCGACACGGCTCGATGATTCCGTTACTCTACTCCAAGATAAGATTAAGGGAGTGCCAATGCGACTATTTACAGTGTTTACATTTTTTCCTAAGTTTGCCCTCGTGATCCTGGCGGCGACACTCGCCTCCGGAGCCTCGGCGCAAGAAGATCAACGCACCTCCGTCACCTGGTCCGGCTTCATCAAGGATCAGATAAGCATTGAAGGCGACGGGTGGGCCATCTCGAAGTACCGATTGGACGATTACACCTGGAAAGCACGCCTAACCAGCGGCGACAAACTCATCTACGAATATGCCGACTGCGGCGACTTCGAACAGTGGATGCGCTACTACGTCTGGAAGAGCGAAGAACATGATCGCGAGTTGCTCATGATCTGCCGCTTCTCCGGCAAAAACGATAAGTGTTGTTATCAGTTAGACGTCGTCGATCCGTCGGACGACTTCAAAACGCTGTTCCAGGGCGAGGTCGATAAGAGTCTGACCGTGGAAGACGTAAACAAAGATGGATGGCCCGAACTGATCACCAGTTCAAGACAATTCGACTACTTCGATTTCGCCATCCAATTCTCGTACGTGCAAGCGCCCTACGCGCCACTCATATACGCTTACGATTTAGAGGCCGCCGAGTACCGCGTCGCGACGCCCGCATTTCCCGAGTCCGTCATGCCCCGGCTCGAAACGCTTGAAGCATCCTACCGAGACTCCTTCGGGTCGGAAAAGATTCCCGCCACGCTCGCTACCGTGAGACACCGAAAAATCCCAACCAACTTTCGGACCCTCGTAAACCTAGTCGTCGGCCTGTGCTACGCCGGTCACGACGAACGCGCCTTCGCATTCCTCGAAGAGTTCACCGATCCCGTGCTCTACGCCTTCACAAAACACGCCATCCGGCGCGAATTGAAGAAGGATGCCCAATACACCCAAGTGCGGATGCTCCAGATACGCCTGCGTCAGGACTAAAGTCCCCCGGCTCTGCCCGCCTCCGATTTTCACGGGAGTCGAACTCCGCTCAGCAACTGGAATGAATATTTCGCCGTAAGTCGCGTCTACTTACCCGGTTGGCGGATGGCCTGAATGATGGGCCAAACCGCCGGATTGGGCCGGAATCTCGGCTGGGGAGCCGCTGGATATGATTGCACTCGACATGACGCTTTCGCCTAAGTCCTTTGGTGGCAAGGCTGAAAACGTTATACTCTACGATGTGGTCCCCGTGGAAGAAAATGCCCAAGCGAAGCCGCGCCATGTGCGCGAGGAAGGGGATAAGACCCTCGTCGCGCGGGCGCGATCCGGCGAACCGGACGCTTTCGAGGAGTTGGTCCGTCGTTACCGGAACGATGTGTTCGCGCTGTCGTATCACTATCTGCGCGATCGCGAGGAGGCATGGGACATCGCCCAGGAGGTTTTTATCAAGGCGCATCAGGCCTTGGCGCGATTTCGCGGCGACGCCAGCTTCAAGACTTGGCTCCTGCGCATCACGGCCAACCGCTGCAAAGATTTTTTCAAGAAACGGCGCTTACAAACGGTTTCCTTTGACGAAGCCATCGGAAGCGAGAATCATCGAAGTCCCGCGCTCGACCCGGAACGAAATTTGGAGGTTGCTGAACTCGGTCAGGCCATCCAGACGGCCGTCGATTCCCTTCCCGAAAAACACCGGACGGCTTTTGTCCTGCGCGAGTTTGAAGGGTTATCATACGAGAACATGGCCAGCGTGATAGGGTGTTCCATGGGGACGGTCATGAGCCGCCTCCACCATGCGCGAAAGAAAATGCAGCAAGCCCTCATTGCCATGGGCGCTGTGGAGGACAAATGACATGAACACATTCAATTTCCGAGATGCGTGCAAACACCACGCCGATGTCGAGCGGTGGTTTGATGGCGAATCAGCCCGCGCAAGCTTCGTCGAAGGCCATCTCGAAACCTGCGCCGCGTGCGCAACGCACCTCAAGTTCCTCGAATCCAGCCGCGAAGCCGTAGGGGCCGTCGTGCAACACGCCGAGATTTCCGATAGCCAATTCGCCGCCTTCATGGACGGTATTCATCAGGAAACATCCCAGCGACCGCGAAATCACCGGGGGCTCTGGAC
>JAPYPO010000028.1 GCA_029937645.1 Candidatus Hydrogenedentota bacterium | reverse complement strand
CCCTTTCTTATCCCAATTTCCCGCGAAGCGGGTTCTGACTCGCAATGACAGGAAACGTGGTTTTTCTGAGCAAACATAAGTTGGCTTCTTTGTGAACTAATGTACCAGAGTTTAAATCGGGTGGATTATTTCTTGGTAAGTGTGCCAAAGCCACCCTTCGGTTACACCCTAAGGTCTATCCTGGCGGAGTGTTCTGGACTTTTTACGATGGTGAATTAGGCACGACGCCAGTTAATACGTTGTATCACCAAACTTGCGAAAAAGTTCCGTTTGGGGGAGGAAACCGACGGGCCGGGTAATTGTTAGGCTGCTCGAAGATCGCAAATATGAGCCAAATTAATTTATGTAACCGTTTTAATTTCAATTAGTTACCATGAAAATACTGGCGCACGGTATCTACGTCGCGACCGATTTGGGCGATAAGTTCGTCGACGGAACCGAATTTTTTCTCGGGCCGAATGCGGTCATGGAAAATGACGTCGATTTCCTTGCCGCAGAGGTCTTCGTCGAAATCGAGGAGGTGGGCTTCGATGGTGAGATCTTCTTGGCGAATGGTGGGCGCGATGCCGATGTTCACGGCGGCGGGGAATGTTTCTCCGGCTACGCGTGCCTCGGCGATGTAGACGCCCTGGGCGGGGATGGCGCTGTGGTGGGGCTGAACATTGGCTGTGGGGAATCCGAATTTCTGGCCGAGGCCTCTGCCGGTTACGACCTCGCCGACGATGGAGTATTTTCGTCCCAAGAGGCGTTCGACGCCCTGAAGGTCGCCTTGAAGCACGCGCTCGCGGATGAGGGTGCTGCTGACGCGCTCGCCGTCGATGATGAGGGGCGGCACTTCTTCGGTGGTGAATCCGTATTCGGGACCGAGGCGCTTGAGCAGGGTGATGTCGCCTTCGGCTCCGCGTCCGAATCGGCAATCGTGTCCGACGACGACGGCTTTGGCGTGGCATGTTTTGTGGATGATGGTGCGCACGAATTCGGATGCGCTAATGGCGGCAACGGCGGCGTTGAAATCGAGGACGCAGACGGCCTCTATGTTGGCTGACTCGAGGATTGCGAATTTTCGGGCCTCGGTTGTGAGGAGGTTGGGGGCGTTTTGGGGTGAGAAGAATTCGCGGGGGTGAGGGCGCATGGTGAGAACGGCCGGTGTTCCTCCATTGACGCGCGCCGTTTCTACGACTTTGTCGAGGATGCGGCGGTGGCCCAGGTGAATGCCGTCAAAACTCCCGATGGTCAGGACGAGGTTTTTTGCGTCGAGTATTTCCTCTAGAAGGTTCTCGTATATTTTCATGGGTAGGTGCGGGGGTTTGACCCTATTTGGGGCTCATAAATACGCGTTTGGGTTGGAGCAGAGGTTCGGGAACGTGTTGCACTTGGGCAAGGGCGAGCAGTTCGCCGTCGACTGATTTTAGTTGCACCCATCCCTCGAGCACGGGACAGCCGGATTTGAGATCGCGTCCGCGCAGGGCGCCGCCGGTGGCGAGCACACGTTCGCCGGTGGGGCGCACGATAACTTCTGGAAGTTCAAGGACGCTTCCGAGGGGAAGCAAGCGGGCTTTGATGTCTTGCGGCCTTTGAATCTCGTCTAAGGGCACGGCGTCTTCGATTTTGTGTTTTCCCACGGCGGTGCGGCGCAGGCTGTCGAGCGCGGCGCCGCAGCCGATCCGCTCGCCGATGTCGTGGCAGAGGGCTCGCACGTAGGTGCCGCTGGTGCAGCGCACGCGGAATGTGGCCAAGGGCGGCTCGTAGGCGAGCAGGGAAAATTCGCTGACGGTGACTTCGCGCGCGGGCCGGTCTACGACTTCGCCCTGACGGGCTTTTTTGTAGAGGCGTTCGCCGCCGATTTTCACGGCGCTCACCATGGGGGGAACTTGGAGTATGTCGCCGGTGAATTCGTCGAATAGGGCTTGGATGTGGTCCATGCCGATCTCGGGAACGTCGTTTTCGGCGAGTACTTTCCCGTCCATATCGTAGGAGTCGGTCACGACGCCGAGCCGCATGTCGCCTTCGTAGACTTTGTCGAGGCCGGTGAGGTGTTCGGATAGGCGTGTGGCGGCGCCCAGGCATATGAGCAACAGGCCGGTCGCGCCGGGGTCGAGCGTTCCGGTGTGGCCCACTTTCCGCATTCCCGATGCCTTCCTGATGTGATCGACTACGTCGTGGGAGGTCATCCCTGAGGGTTTATCGACGAGTATAACGCCTTTCATTGTCCTTCGTTCTCCTGAGTAGGGACCGGGCTGCCTGAATGGCGGAGTACCGGTCGTGGTTCGCGTTCATGGTTGAGGGGGATCAGGCGGTGGCTTGTGCCACGCTTAGCGCTTTGTTCACTTCGGCGAGGACGGCGTTTCGGGCGCTGTCGAGGCTCATCTTCAAGGTGGCGCCGGCGGCACCGGCATGCCCGCCGCCGCCGAGGGCTTTCAACACGTTGGCCGAATTTACTTGGCCGTGGGAGCGCATGCTTATTTTGACGGTCTCGGAGTCGACTTCGCGAAAAAGAATGCCGATTTGAGTGCCTTCGATGTTGCGTGCGAAGTTTACGAGGCCGTTGACGTCTTCGGGTGCGCTGTCTGTGGCGTCGATCTCCACCCTGGTGAGGGATGTGTGTGCGACGAGACCGCCTTCTTCGATGACCATGTTATCGAGTACCCGGCGCAGCAGTAGGAACTTGCCCACGGAGATGGAGTCAAAACACTGACTGGATATTTCGAAGACGTCGATTCCTGCTTCGACCATTTTCGCGGCGCGCCGGTGAGAGGCTGGGTTGGTGTTCGCGTAGCGAAATCCGCCGGTGTCGGTTGTCAGACCTACGTAGGTACACTCGGCCGAATCTCGGGAGAGAGGAATGTTGGCGATGTCGAATAGGTCTGCGATGATCTCGCTGGCGGATGCGTATGAAGGATCGATAAAACAAATCGTGCCGCAGGGGTTTTCCTCGAGATGGTGGTCCAATACGAGCACGTCGCGGCTGGATTGAATGGGGCTCGCCGCATCCCCGATACGCTCGTACTGCGCGACGTCGGTTATGACGGATAGATCGGCGGCGGGGGCGGACTGGATGTCTGCCGGCATGCGGATGGAATCTGCTCCGGGTAGCCATGTGTAGGTTTTGGGTACGGGATCGTTGCACACGCAGGTAATGTTTTTCTTCCCAAGTGCCTGCAGAAACAGGCGCAGGCCGAGCATACTTCCCAGGGCGTCGCCATCGGGATCGGCATGGGTGGTGAGGAGAAAACTGTCTGCGGCCCTGAGTGTTTCAACCGCGGCAGCAAGATCAACCTTCTTCATGATGTTCATCCTCTTCGGATTGGTGCATTTCTTTGATTACTTCTTCGAGGTGGTATACGTCGTCGAGGGTGGTGTCCTCGTAGAAGCGCACTTCGGGTGTAAGGCGCAGGCGAAGCCGCTTGCCCAATTCGCGGCGAATCCAGCCGGCAGACTGTTTGAGGCCGATGAGTGAATCCCGTTTTTCTTTTTCGCTTCCGTAGAGGCTGACGTGTACGTTTGCGTAGCGAAGGTCGGAGGACATCTTTGCGTGGATGACGGAGACGAATCCGACCCGGGGGTCTTTGACGCCTTTGGAGAGCAAGAGGGCGACTTCTTCGCGCACGAGTTCGCCGACTCGAATTGCCCGCTGTTCACTGGCCATGGTTGGCTTTCTTTCTTTTTCGCCCGAAAGCGTTACGCATAGGGCGCGTGGGTATGTGTCTGTTCCGCAGGTTGCGACTCCATCAGGAAATCCGAGCCCTACGTGGTTTCTAATTGGTAACTACATGGTTTCTATATGGTAATCGGTCAAGAACGCGGCGTGATGGTTTGAAGAGAAGGTGACGATCGCGTTCAACTGTGAACTGACGTGGCCGCTGTCGTCGGAAATAACGCAGACGGCCAGCGCAGCGCGCCCCCATTTATCCTTGAAACCGATCTCGGCGACCGAACAATTGTAGCGGTTCCGCAAGAGGGTCTTGATGCTGCTCATGGCGCGGCGTTTGTCTTTGAGCGACCGGGAGCCAGGGATGGTGAAATCCATATGCAGCAGGCCGATGGTCACGACACGTCGTACCGGGCAGCAGGAGCGCCGTTAGGGCAAGGTCTTTGCCACGCTTTCGATCTTGTACATTTCAATAATATCGCTCTCGGCGATTGCGTTGTAATCGTCCAGTTTTATTCCGCATTCGAAGCCACTCTGCACCGCTGGGACATCCTCTCTTTCTCGCTTGAGCGAGCGAATTTTCCCCTCGTAGACGACTTCTTTTCCGCGTTGGATGCGCGCGAAGGCATCTCTCCGGACTTCGCCGTCGGTGACGTAGCAGCCGGCTATCTGGCCGAGGGCGGAGGATTTGAATATGGCGCGAATCTCGGCATGCCCGATGACGACTTCGACTTCTTCGGGGGCCAAGAGGCCTTCGAGCGAATTGGTAACGTCGTTGATGGCTTCGTAGATGACGGAATAGGTTTTAATTGCCACGCCTTCGGCCTGGGCCAGTTTTTCGGCCTTGGTGGATGCATCGATATGGAATCCGATGATGACGGCGTCGCTTGCGCTGGCGAGCAGGATGTCTGACTCGTTGATGGCTCCCACGCCGGCGTGGACGATATGGGTCGTTACTTCCTCGTTGCCGAGGCCGGAGAGGCTTGATTGTAGTACGTCGACTGAGCCTTGCACGTCGGCTTTGATGAGTAGGTTTAGCTCGCGCTGTTCACCGGCGAGCAGTTGCGCGTGGAAATCCTCGAGGGTTACGTGGCGCGCGGCTGGGCCTTGTCGGCTCTTGGAGCGCTCGGCGCGGTGTGCGGCGATGGCACGGGCGACGCGTTCTTCCTCGACCGTGATGAAGAGGTCACCGGCGCCGGCGGGGCTGTCGAAGCCCATGACGACTACGGGAGTGGATGGCCCGGCTTCTTGGACGTTTTCGCCGCGGGTGTTTTGCATGGCGCGTACGCGGCCATAGGTTTCGCCCACAAGGAAGGAATCGCCGACGCGCAGGGTGCCGCTCTGAACGAGTACCCATGCGACGGGCCCTTGGCCCCGGGTGATCTCGGATTCGATGACGGTGCCTCGGGCCTTCTTGTCGGGGTTCGCTTTCAATTCGAGCAGCTCTGTCTCGAGGACGAGCAGTTCCATGAGTTCAGACACGCCATCGCCGGACAAAGCGGATATCTCTTTCATGATGGTGGTGCCGCCCCACTGCTCGTCCATGAGTTCGAAGCGGGTGAGCTCTTGGCGAATTCGTTCCGGCTGGGCGTTGGCTTTGTCGATTTTGTTGATCGCGACGACGATGGGAACTTCGGCCTCTTTGGCGTGGTTGATTGCTTCGATGGTCTGCGGCATGACGCCGTCGTCGGCTGCGACTACGAGGACAACCACGTCGGTTGCCTGAGCGCCGCGGGCACGCATGGCGGTGAAGGCCTCGTGCCCAGGCGTATCTAAGAAGACGGCGCGGCCTTGCGGGAGCTTGACTTCGTAGGCGGCGATGTGCTGGGTGATGCCGCCTGCTTCGCCTTCGGCAACGCTGGCCTCGCGTACGCGGTCGAGCAAGGAGGTTTTTCCGTGATCGACATGGCCCATGACGGTGATGACGGGCGCGCGCGGGAGCAATTTCTCGGGGTCGTCTTCTTCTTCGGCGAGCACTTCTTGTTCCATCGGGATAACGGATTGCACTTCGAAACCCTTGGGCTCGGCTATCTCGCGAATGAGGTTGATGGGAACCGCCTGGTTTTTGTTGGCCATGACGTTGAGTTCCATCAGCTCAAGAATAATGTCCGCGGTATCGACCTCCATCGCCTTCGCCAGTTCCTCGACGGTCATTGCGTCTTCCACTTCGATGACTAAGGTCTCAAGCACTTCGACTTCTCCGTCGCCTTCGCCATCGCGGGATTTCTTGCGTTTCTTTTTTGAGCCGCCGACTGCCTGATACTCGCGAACGGCTGCGGCTGCTTCGCGGCGCATGGTTTCTTCCGCCCGCATGCGCTCTGCTTTCTTTTGGCGTTTTCGCGCGGTCTTTCCTGTTTTCCGGGTGCCGGCCTGGGCGGGCCTGGGTTTGGGCCTGGGCTTTGCCTTGTTGAGGTTGGCCTTCCGGATGACCTCGGCCACGACGACCGGATCCGGTTTGACGGTGGACTTGGGCGTGGTCCGGGTCTTTCGGAGCTCTTCCTCTTCGTGACGCCGTTCGGCCTCGGCCAGCAGTCCTACTTCGTCGTCGGAATCCACTCGCTCTTCGGTGACTGGGGCGTCCGTGATATCGACTTCGACTACGTCCACATGGGTGCCATCGGCGCGGACGATCTCGGCGACGTGCTCTTCGTGCTCGATCGCGCTGCCGATACTAAAGGAGGGCTCGGCGTGTTCTTTTTTCTTGCGTTCCTTTTTCTTTTTCGGCGCCTTGGCCACAGGGGCTACCGCGTCCGCGACGGGCTCGGGCTGTTTTACCTCGTCGGACAGCACCACATCGGGTGACAATATCTCTGCGGCCGGAGCGGGCTTTTCAGCCGGGGCAGCCTCTGTTGCTGGCGCAGTCGGCTCGAGAATTTCATCGACGGGCTCTGGGGTTTCGGGGGTTTCAGGCTTTGCCTCGACCGTGCCGGCGTCCGCGGCGGCCTTGGCCTCCTTCTTTGCCTGCTCTTCGGCTTTCCTTTTCTCAACGGCGGCCTTCTTCTCAGCGGCGGCGGCTTTGGCCTTGGCGGCGTCTTCTTTCTTTTTAGCAGCCACCTTTTTCTTCGCGGCGGACTTTTTCTTCGCGGTGGCCTTAAGGGCGGCTTTTTGGGCCCGCTCTTTATCCTTTATTTTTTTGTCGCGAATTTCTTCGGCGACGGATGGGTCGTCGTCGACATCGATCAGGAGATCGCAGATCTCGTCGGAGATCTTATCGTCAACACCCTGTATATCGAAGAGCATGTATAGGAGCCTCTCGACGGCATCCTCGGCACTCATATCGAGACGTTCTGACATGCTGGTAACGGTCTGCATTCACGCCACTCCTTCAGTACAAAACAAAAGCTATTCCGCTGTGCCCTCTCCGGGCTCCGCTATACTATCTTCGGTGGAGTCTGAGCTGGTATCGACTGCAGCTCCCACCGTATTTGAATCGAGATCCGATGCCGCTCCGGCCTCGCTATCAACTTCTTCCGCGCTGACTTCTTCTGTGACGACTTCTTCTGTCACGGCTTCTTCTGTGACGACTTCTTTTGCGTCGGCTTTAACTTCTTCGGGTTCGCCGTCGCCTCGGATATCGATGTTCCATCCGACGAGTTTGGAGGCCAACCGCGCGTTCTGGCCCTTCTTTCCGATGGCGAGAGAGAGTTGATCGTGCGGCACGACGACGATGATGGTCTCGTTTTCCTCGTCGAGCGAGAGTTCGAGTATGTCGGCGGGATTGAGCGCGTTTCGGCACAGGTCGATGGGGTCTTCGCTCCAGCGAACGATATCGATTTTCTCACCTGAAAGTTCTTCTACGACGGAGCGCACGCGGGCGCCTTTCATGCCGACACACGCACCTACCGCATCGACATTCGGGTCGGTCGAATTCACGGCGACTTTTGTTCGGCTGCCGGGTTCACGCGCGATGCCTCTAATCTCAATGGTCCCGTCAAAAATTTCGGGCACTTCGTTGTCGAACAGCCCGCGCACCAATTCGGTGGAGGTTCGGGAAAGGATGACTTCGGTGCCTCGGGGCGTTTTGTCGACGAGAACAAGGTAGGCCCGGATTCGGTCGCCGGGCTTGAAGTTTTCGCGGGGGGATTGCTCGCGCGGCGGAACTTTTGCCTCGGCCTTGTCGACCATAACGATGATGTTGCCGTGGGTCATGCGCTTGACGATTCCGGTGACGAGTTCGCCCTCGCGGCCCTTAAATTCTTCGTAGATGCTATCGCGTTGCGCGTCTTTAATTTTCTGGATGATAACTTGCTTGGCGGTCTGCGCGGCGATCCGCCCGAAATCTTTGGGTTCGGTGGGTACTTTGAGGCGATTTCCCACGACGGCGCTGGCGTTCAAGGCGATCGCGTCTTCTAGCGAGATGTCGGTGGTGGTATCTTCGATGGTTTCCGCGACGGTGCGCACTTCGAACACTTTGAATTCGAGGGTATCTGGATCGACGTCGACCATGACGTGCGCGGCGTTGGTCATGCTCTTGTGGGCCGCGCTTTCGATGGCACTACGGATGGCTTCGATAAGTGTATCACGACTGATACTCTTCTCGACTTCCAGTTGTTGCAGGATAACCCGCAAATTCGTATCCAACGTGTGCTCCTTGGCCAAGCCTGGCCGATCAACGATCGAGTCTCGCGCGCTTTATATTTTCGATATGCACGCTCACGGTTTCGGTGCCCACATCGACCGAAACCAGCCCGTCTTCGCATCCCGTCAACTGTCCAGTAAACTTTTTCCGCCCCTCGATAGGGGAAACGGTTTGTAGCTTTACTCGCTCGCCTTTGAAGCGGATAAAATCGACCACTTTGCGCACAGGCCGGTCGATTCCTGGCGACGATACTTCTAAGTTGTACTTAACGCCGATAAAATCGTCTTTGTCCAGCAGCTCGCTGACATAGCGTGACATGGAGGCGCAGTCGTCTATGTTGATGCCGCCGTCCTTGTCGAGAAATAGGCGCAAGAAGAGCGTAGAGCCCTGGAGTCCACACTCGACCTCCACGAGTTCGTATCCCTGCTCGTCGATTTCTGGGCCCAGAACCTGCCAGGCCTGCCGCACGATCTCCGTTTGTTCCAATGTCTTGTCCTAGCAGCCGGTGGCGAAAGTCGACCGCATTTGGTTTGGCTGACTGCTAGCCACAACTAAAAAGAGTGGGCTATGCACCCACTCTTTGAAGAGACGCACTATCTCGCACGGCAGTGTATCACAGCGTCGCGGTTTGGCGCAACAGACCTGTCTCATTTTTCATTTTCATCGAGTTTCCCAACCATGAGAACGGCCAGATTTCTTTGTGAAGTGCCATTGCGGCGGTAGGAGTGAAAGCTCTTGTCACAAATGGTGCAGCGACCCTCGATGGTTATTGCGGCGGCGGGCAATCCGGCTCGGGCGAGCTGGCGGGCGTTGGCCTCCCAGAGGTCGAGAAAACGGCCTTGTGTGGGTAGGTCTTTTTCGGAGAATTCCTTAGCCATTTCCTCGTTGACTTGGTAGCAACAGGGTCCGGCTGATGGGCCGATATGGGCGACGATACGACCGGCGTCGACCCGAAAGGTGTCTGTCAGGCGTTGAATCGCGGCGCACGCGATTCCGCGTAAGGTGCCTTGCCTGCCCGCGTGGACGACGGCGCACACGCGGCGTTTGGGCTCGTATAGAAATAGTGGGACGCAGTCGGCGATGCGAATCGCGATGGGGATGGCCGCGCACTCGGTGGCGATGCCGTCTGCTTCGTCTTGGGATACTGCGCCTCGCGCATCCACAATCGCTATGTGGGTGCCATGAACCTGGGTTACGGTGATGGGGGCGGGTATCGGTAATGCAGATAGGGAACCACCATTGAGAGGAATCGCGTTGGGGGCGGGTTTGGAAAAGTCCCCATCAGAGGCTTCCGTCATCGCGGCGAGCGCGAGCCCGTGTGATTCAAATGCCGAGAATCGAATCATCTGCGGGGGACTCCGTTATTGTTTTAGAATCGACGCCTATGCGTGCGGGATCGGCTGCGATGGGTTACAGCACATACTTTCCGAGATCGCGGTCCTCTTGGATCTCCGCGAGGCGCGCTCGGACGGAGTCGGCGTCGATCACGACGGACTCGCCGTCGCGATCCGGGGCATCGAAGGAGAGGTCTTCCACGAGGTATTCTATGATGGTGTGCAGGCGGCGTGCGCCGATGTTCTCGGTTCCTTCGTTCACTTCTTGGCAAATTCTGGCCATTTCTTCGATGGCCTCGTCTTCGAATTTCAGGGTGATGCCTTCGGTGCCCATCATGGCTTCGTATTGGCGCACGAGAGAGTTTTTTGGCTCACGAAGAATCCGCGCGAAATCTTTTGCGTTGAGGCTTTCGAGTTGCACGCGAATGGGGAAACGTCCCTGGAGCTCGGGGATGAGATCGGATACCTTGGCAATGTGGAAGGCGCCGGCGGCGATGAACAAGATGTGATCGGTTCGCACGACGCCGTACTTGGTGGTGACGGTGCTGCCTTCGACGATGGGCAGGATGTCGCGTTGAACGCCTTCGCGCGAGACGTCGGGTCCGGTCCCTCCGCCACCGCCCTTCGATGCGATCTTGTCTATCTCGTCAAGGAATACGATTCCGGCGTTCTCGGCCCTCTCGATGGCCAGTTTCACGACTTCGTCCATGTCGAGGAGGTTCTCCATTTCCTCTTGTTCGAGGATGGATCGCGCGTCTCCGACGGTGGCCCTGCGCTTCTTCGTTTTTTCGGGCATGAGTTTGCCGAACATTTCTTGCATGTTCACGCCCATTTCTTCCATGCCGGAATTCGTGAACATTTGCATCATGGAGTTGCTGCCCGTGTCCTTCATCTCAAAATCAACTTCTTTGTCGTCCAGTTCCCCGGCGTCCAACTTTTTCGCGAGCATCTCGCGTGTGCGTTTCTCGGCGGATTCTTCGGGCGTGACCCGGGCCGGGCCTTCGTCTCCGCTACGTGGGTCGCTGGGATTGAAAATCTTTTGGGCTCGAATAGGTTGGGGCGGCAGGAGGATATCCAACAAGCGGGACTTGGCGATCGCTTTGGCCTTTTCTGCGACGGATTCCTTCATTTCCTCGCGCACTAGGTTTACGGAAACTTCCGTCAGGTCACGGATCATGGATTCGCAGTCGCGACCGACATAGCCGACTTCGGTGAATTTGGAGGCTTCGACTTTGATGAATGGCGCATCGACCAGTTTCGAGAGCCGCCGGGCGATCTCTGTCTTTCCGACGCCGGTCGGGCCGATCATGATGATGTTCTTGGGGGATACTTCGTCGCGGAGCTCGTCGGGTAACTGTTGGCGGCGCCACCGGTTCCGCAGGGCGATGGCCACTTTGCGCTTGGCGTCGTTTTGTCCGACGATGTATTTGTCGAGTTCGTTTACGATTTGTATTGGGGTCAGATTTTCCACGTTCGTATACTCCGTTGAAACCGGTCGCGCGGAAGAATAAGGCGCTTGGCCGGGTTAAATAAAAAGCTGAAGGATTTGGTAGATACCGCGTTGGCGGCGTTTATATTCGCAGGGCGGCGTTACCCCATCTTGCTGACACGCCGCTTGTGGCGCTCTTTGGTGCTGGCGGGTTCTTCGAGCCAGGCGAGAATGATGGCGTGGCATTCGTCGAGGCTCAGGACGCGGCGACCGATACACAATACGTTTGCGTCGTTATGTTCGCGAGAGAGGCGCGCCATCTGGACGGAGGTGCATACGGCTGCGCGGATTTTCTTGTGGCGATTGGCGCTCATGGCTACGCCGATGCCTGTGCCGCAGAGCAGGACGCCTCGCTCGGCTTCTCCGGCGAGGATTTGAAGGCAGACTGCGTTGGCGAAGTCGGGATAGTCGACGGCCTCGGGCCCGGTGGTTCCACAATCGAGAACCTGGTGGCCGTGGGCTTCGATGAAGTCCACGAGATCGGGTTTGTAATAAGGCGGTGGGTCTTCGTAGCCCGCATGATCACTACCAAATGCGATTTTCATATCTTTACTTTCTGTCTTATTCGGACGGATCCAGGTTTGTGGAAGTATACGTCACGCGGAGGCCGGTACAACATATCTTCGTTGCGGGCAGGCTCCGGCTGCCTGGTGTATTGGTTCATAATTGACTCGACTTAAATTATCATTGCGAGTGAAGCGAAGTAATCTCTTTTGGCAGACGGTCTTTTGTTGAAGAGATTGCCGCGTCGCTTCCTGCGGTCGCTCCTGTTAAGGCAGTCGTTCTCAGAAGACCACCTTCACCTTAATCCTCTTCCTGAGAGAGAGGAAATAGTTTTGAAGGCGTTCTACTCGGCCGCAATGACAGAAAACGTAGTTTTTTTGAGCGAACATACGTTGGCTTCTTTATGAATCAATGCGCTAGTTGAAGCGAACCGTGCGCAGTTCCTTCGTGGTCACGATGCCTTCACGAAGGATTTCGTCGCGCTCGGGATCGTAGATGGTGGATGCGCCACCGCCTGTTGCTTCCCCCCCGTCTATGCCTACTGCGATTCCGTTTAGGTCGATCTCTTCGATGGATCGCGCTGCGGGGGTGCCTGACCGGTTGGCGGATGTGGATGTGATGGCGTTTCCGAAGGCGCGGCACAATTCGCAGGCGATGCGGGAGGCGGGGTGTCTCGCGCATACTGTATCGCCTTTTCCGCAGACGGAGGGGGCGAGGCCGGCCGCTTTGGGAAAGAGGAGCGAAAGGGGTCCGGGCCAGAACGCGTCCATGAAGGGGCGGGCGCGCTCGGGAAGATCTGCAATTGCTCTGCGTAGCTGGGCTTCGTCGGAGACGATGAGCAGAATTGGATGATCGTCGACGCGTTTCTTCATGGCGAATAGTTTTTTGACGGCGGCCTCGTTGAAGGGATCGACGCCGAGGCCGTAGACGGTCTCGGTCGGGTAGGCGACTACTTCTCCGGCGCGCAACGCTTCTGCCGCTCGCGCGATGCCTTCGGGCGTGGGTGTGACGATCTCGGCGCATGCGTTCATGGCGCGCTATGCCGCGGGGGATTCGAGAAAGGCGCGCATTTTCTTGAACGCCTCACCGCGGTGGCTAAAGGTCTTTTTTTCCGAAGGCTCCATTTCGCCGAAGGTAAGGCCGCTGCCGCCGGGAATGAATACGGGGTCGTATCCGAAGCCGTTTTCGCCTTTGGCTTCGCGGGTGACTCTGCCGCGAACTTCGCCGAACTCGATGCGGAATCGACCGTCTTCGCTCAGATAGGCCGCACAACAAACGAATCGTGCGCCCCGTTTTTCGTTTTCTACAGGGGAGAGGGCCTTGAGAAGTTTTCGGTTGTTGTCGGCGTAGGAGCATTCTTCGCCGGCGTAGCGGGCGGAGTAGACACCGGGTTCGCCATCAAGCGCGTCCACTTCAATACCGGAATCGTCGGCGACGCAGGCAACTTCGAATAATTCGCCGTAGTATTTTGCTTTGAGCATGGCGTTGCCCTCGAAGGTATCGGCGTCTTCCACGGGCTCTTCGACTTTGGGATAGTCGGCGAGGCTTCGGACTTCCCAATCCGTTCCCGCGAGCAGCATGTTGAGCTCGGCCGCTTTGTCGCGGTTGCCCGAACCGATGAGTAACACTCTAGGCACGGTCGAGGGACTCGCGCTGGAGGGCAAACAACTCGCGGATGCCTTTCTCGCCGAGATCGAGCATGGCGTCGAGAAGGGGGCGGTCGTAGGGGTCGCCTTCTGCGGTGCCCTGGACTTCGATGATGCCGCCTGTGTCTAGCATGACGAGGTTGAGATCGACGTCGGCGCTGCTGTCTTCGATGTAGCACAGGTCGAGGTGGGGCGCGCCCTCGACGATCCCGACGCTGACGGCGGCGCACTGGCTGGTCATGGGAGAAGCGGAGAGGTTGCCCTGATCGACGAGCCCCGCGAGGGCGTCGACCAAGGCGACGTACCCTCCTGTAATGGCGGCGGTTCGGGTGCCGCCGTCGGCTTGCAGGACGTCGCAGTCGATGATGATTTGTCGTTCGCCGAGGGCCTCAAAATTGACGACGCTGCGAAGGGAGCGGCCGATGAGGCGACTGATTTCGAGGGCACGGCCTTTTTGATTGGCGTCACGCCGGATGCGTCCGCCGGATGCGGAACCAGGGAGCATGGCGTATTCAGCGGTGACCCAGCCTTTGCCCGTGTCGCGGAGAAAGGAGGGAACGTTTTCGTCTACGGTGGCGGTACACAGCACTCGGGTATCCCCAAAGGCGACGAGGACGGATCCGTCGGGGTTGGCTGTGTAGTTGCGGGTTATGGAGACGGGCCTCATCGCGTCCTTGGCCCGATCGCTTCGAATCATCTAGTGGCCATCCGCCTCGACCGCTTTCGCTTGGTCAGTCTGCTCGACCTGCGTTTCGCTGATGTCGCGGTGGTAGCGCTCCATCAGATTCGAGAACACGGAATCTTCATTGAGGATGCTCACCGCACGCTGCAGGCTGGTATCTTCCACCAAAACGTCGGAGTCCTCTTCGGGGGCGGTGTCGCCGCTGGCGGCACCATGGTTTTGAGCGTCTCGGTCCGACAGGTCTTTGCCCATTGAATCGCGGAGTTGGTTGAGGAGACTCCGTTGGGTATCGATATCCATTTCTACATGTACGTCGGGCAGGATGCCGACTTTGTTGATGGTGACTTCGGCGGGCGTGTAGTACAAGGCTGTGGTGAGCGCGAGGGCGCTGTTTTTTGGGCGAACGAGCGAAATGATGGTCTGGACGCTTCCCTTTCCGAAGGTTTTTTCACCAACGATAATCGCCCGCTCGTGGAACTGGAGGGCGCCGGTCACGATTTCTGAGGAACTGGCGGAGGTCTCGTTCACGAGGAGCAGGATGGGCATGGTCGCCGGAATAATGGGGGCACGCTTGGTGTAAAGGCGGTCGCTCTGGAGGAATTTTCCGTCACCCACATCTTTGCCGCGGGTGTAGGTGACAAGCGAATTCTTCTCAAGAAATAACTCGCAGACATCTTTCGCTGATGTAAGCAGCCCACCGGGATTCCAACGCAGGTCGAGGATGAATGCGTTCAGCTCGTCCTTCTCGAAGGCGCTTATCTTCTCCTTGATTTCTTTCGCGGTATTCTTTTTGAAATCGCTAATGCGGATGTACCCGATTCCCCCGTCCAATACGCGGGCTTCGAGAATACTCTCGAGGGGAATACGGCCCCGTTTTACATCGAAATCAAGCTCGTCGTATTCTTCGGTGTCTGAGTTGAGGCGCATGACGGTAATCTTGACGAACTCGCCCCGGGGCCCTTTGATGCGGGTGACGGCCTCCGTGGTGGAAATCCCCAAGGCATCCTCGTCGTCGATTTTGAAAATGATATCGCCCGATTGCAGCCCTACTTTTTCTGCGGGCGCGTTGGGCATGGGTTGAACGATGACGACATTGCCTTTGTCGTCGGAGTCGATACGAACGCCGATCCCTTCGAAGGAGCCTTCGGTATCTTCACGCATCCGCTGGTAGTTCATGGGAGGGATGTACCGGCTATTGCGGTCCAGAGAGCTCATGATGCCGACGAGTGCGCCCTCGACGGCCTTGTCGATATCGGCCTCGTAGACGTAGTTTTTCAAGATCTCGGCGAGTACGTCGCCGATGGGCTCGATCTGCTCGAAAATGGACAGGTCTTCTTCCTGTGCGAATATACGCGCGGAGAAGCCGTTGGTAAGGATCATTGCCGCTGCGGCGAGAAATGCGCCGAGCGCCATAAATTCAGCTTTGTGTCTTTTGTGACCCATGGGATCCTCCAAGGAAAAGGAAATACAGCCAATCGCTGCCGTAACGAATGGCTGCAACGGCGCGAGATGTCTAGCGGTCCAATATCATATGGACTATACCATGAAGAATTGATTCATTACGAATCGCCCCGTCTGTACGGGAAGAACCGGCCCCACCTTGCTTGTATCCTCTGTAATAGCGCCGATATACTCGTATTGGCTATGACCTGAATTCGAGGGAATTGTGATGAAGAAGGATAAGAAAAAGCCGGAGGGCGATGTAGGGTATCCCAGCGCCCTGCCGCTGCTTACGCTGACTGACCAGGTGGTTTTTCCGGGCTCGGCTGTGCCTCTGCGGGTGGCGAATGCGTCGGAGCAGCGGCTGATTAATGATGTGGCCGGGGGTTCGGAATTGCTGGGCCTCATCACGTTGAACGAAGGTGCCGGGGCGGACTTCAAGCTGCATGATGCCTATGAGGTTGGCTGTATCGGCCGCCTGCTCCAGATTCAGCCGCTCCCGGATAATAGCGTTACGGTGATTATCCAATGCCTCCAGCGGTTTCGAATCAAGGGCCTTAAATCGCGCAAGCCGTACATTACGGTTTATATTGAAGCGCTCGAAACACGCCAGAGGAAGCGGAAAGATTTTAAGCCGTTGGTTACAACGCTCAAGGCGCAGGCGTCGCGCCTGATCTCGCTTTCTCCGAATATCCCGGATGGCGCGGCCCAGATTGTGGATAGCATCAACGACCCAGCGTTTTTGTCTGACCTCGTCGCTGGAAATTTGAATGTGGGGCTGGCCGAGAAACAGGAACTGCTTTCGTTGATTGATCTTGAGAAGCGCCTGAATCGCCTTATGTATCTAATGGAGCGGGAGATCGAGGTGATGGAGACCTCGGCAAAGATTCAACGGGATGTAAAAAAGACGATCGATAAGGGGCAGCGCGAATATTTTTTGCGCGAACAGCTCAAGGCCATCCATCAGGAACTCGGCGACTCGGGGTCGGGGCGTCCTGAAATTGAAGAGTATCGGGAGAAGATTGCGGCGCTTGGACTGAGTACGGAAGTAGGCAAAGAAATTGAACGCGAGCTGAACCGCCTCTCGCAGATGCAGGAAAGCTCTGCTGAGTACCATGTGCTGACTACGTATCTGGATTGGGTCGTTGAATTGCCGTGGTCTGTTTCTACCGGCTCGCCGCTGAAAATCGATCGTGCGGAAGAAATATTGAATGAGGATCACTACGGCCTGGAAAAAGTGAAGCGGCGTATTCTTGACCACCTGGCTGTCCGAAAATTGAAGAAAGACGCGGGGGGTGCCGTGATCTGCTTTGCGGGTCCGCCGGGTGTGGGGAAGACTTCGCTGGGCAAATCGATCGCGCGGGCGCTGAATCGCGAGTTTGTGCGTATCTCCCTTGGCGGGATACGTGACGAGGCTGAGATTCGGGGACACCGGCGCACGTATGTGGGTGCGATGCCCGGCCGCATCATTCAAAGTCTGCGCAAGGCGGGGTCGAATAATCCGGTTTTCTTGTTGGATGAAATTGATAAGCTGGGCGCGGATTTCCGCGGCGATCCGTCTGCGGCCTTGTTGGAGGTATTGGATCCCGCGCAAAATAATTCTTTTACGGATCACTATCTGCATGTGCCTTTTGATTTGTCGAAGGTGATGTTTATTGCGACGGCGAATGTGCTGGATACGATTCCCTGGGCGCTACGGGATCGTATGGAACTCATCGAGATTCCGGGTTACACTTTGGAAGAGAAGCTGAAAATTGCGCGGAAGTATCTGGTTCCCAGACAGATTGAAGCGCACGGGATTCCCCCGCGAAAACTGACCTTCTCCGTTGCGGCGCTGCGCACTATCATTGCGCAGTACACGCGCGAGGCGGGTGTGCGAAACTTGGAGCGGGAAATCGCGAACGTGTGCCGGAGTTCGGCCCGCGCCTTCACTTCGCGCCGTCGCAAGCCGATCGCGATCACGCCGGATACGTTAAAGGCGTATCTGGGCAATCCGACGGTTTACTATGATTCGGCGGAGCGCTCGCGGATGCCTGGGGTGGCCACGGGGCTGGCGTGGACGTCGACGGGCGGCGATATTTTGTATATTGAGGCCACGCGCATGCCGGGCAAGGGGCAGCTTATCCTGACGGGACAACTTGGCGATGTGATGAAGGAGTCGGCGCAGACGGTGCTCAGTTATATTCGGGCGAACGCGAATCGGTTGGGTTTGGCTAAGGAAGATTTCGGCGACTACGATATTCATATTCATGTTCCTCAAGGCGCGGTGCCGAAGGACGGGCCGAGCGCCGGTGTGGCGCTGCTCACGGCGGTGACTTCCATGCTGCTTGGGAAGCGGGTGAAGAACCGCCTCGCGATGACGGGCGAGATTACGCTGCGAGGACTGGTGCTGCCGGTGGGTGGCGTGAAGGAAAAGGTCCTTGCGGCGGTCCGCGCGGGTATTAAGGAGATAATCTTGCCGGCGCGCTGCGCGAACGATTTGGATGATGTCCCCGATACGGCGAAGAACAAGGTGAAATTCCACTTTGTGACGGAGATGAATGATGTGCTCGCGATTGCGCTCGGTCTTGAATGATGCACGAATGTGGATGGGGTACGGCGGGGCTCTCGTGGATATAGTGGGCATAGGCCGTTGGAATTACTGAGAAGAACACTACCGTAGCGACGCGAGGAGAACCATGAAGATTCCTAAGCAGGACAACCCTTTTGACTTATTCCGCGTGTGGAGCGAGGAGGCGGGCGCGTGTGCCGATATTGCTGACTCGAGCGCGGTCACCTTGGCGACGGTTGATGGCGATGATATGCCGTCTGCGCGGATCATGCTGCTCAAGGGATTGGACGAAAGGGGCTTCGCCTTTTACACAAATCTGGGG
>JAPYPO010000510.1 GCA_029937645.1 Candidatus Hydrogenedentota bacterium | reverse complement strand
CAATCTCATTGGCTCCGGTCGCCGACGGGTCCATATGGGTAATCTCGGTTTAGATAATGGTGCTGGATTTCCGGTGGGTTTGTGGGTTCCCGATACGGGGGTACGTTGCGCGACCTTTGGGTTTAGGAAATCCAAAACCTTTGTCCTGCGGAGGTGCAACGTTACGGTGTAACCCTTTCAGGGTAAATATTTTGGGGTGCATTCTTAACCCAGGGTGGCGTGCTTTGCGCTGACCCTGGGCTGAGGAATTTAACGCTTTCAGCGTAAACCGCCGAATGTGTCTGGAAAACCGGCCAATACCTTCGTGAAGCCGCCGTGAGCGAACGACTACGAATGTATAGGGAGTTCCTGTCTCGGAACGGGTTAGTTTTTTGTTTTCGCGTTTCTTTTTTGACCGGATAACAGGATGTACAGGATGGCGCTTCGCTCGGCGGGATACCTAATCCTGTACATCCTGTAATCCTGTCAAAGCTCTTCGTGGCTGGCTGCGTCGCAAGACGATATTGAAGGCTCTACCCAGCAAGAACGAGCCCCCATGGCGACGGGAACACCGTTGCCATGGGGGCTATTTAGATTTAGGTTTTGTTGTGGGACGTTGCGCTTAGTTGCAGGCTTCGAAGAGGCCCGCTGCGCCTTGTCCTCCGCCGATGCACATGGTCACGATGCCGTATTTTCCGCCGGTCTCGGCGAGCTGATTGGCCAAGGTGCCGACCATGCGGGATCCGGTCATGCCGAAGGGATGGCCAATGGCGACCGAGCCACCATTTATGTTCAGCTTTGCGGGGTCAATCCCGAGTTTTTCTTGGATGTAGACTACCTGTACGGCGAAGGCTTCGTTCAACTCGACGAGGTCGATGTCGTCCAACTTCAATCCGCACTGTTTCAACAGCTTCGGGATGGCGAATACGGGGCCGATGCCCATTTCGTCGGGCTCGCATCCGGCGACGGAGAAGCCACGAAAGATGAGCTTGGGCTTAATTCCCAATGCTTCGGCGCGTTTGCGTTCCATGACGATGGTGGCGGAGGCGCCGTCGGATAGCTGGGAGGAGTTTCCTGCGGTAACCGTGCCGAGTCCGCTGTCTCTATCGAAGGCCGGTCCTAAGGCTGCGAGATCTTCGATGGTCGTGCTGGGACGGTTGCACTCGTCCTTGTCGAGAACGCCTTCGGCGGTGCCGTCGATCTTTCGTTCGGCGCGGTTCCAAATTCCATAGGTTACGTTCATGGGGGCGATTTCTTCTTTGAAGAAGCCCCGTTCTTGAGCCGCGGCGCAGCGCTGTTGGCTTAACAGAGAATATTCGTCCTGCGCCTCGCGCGATACGTTGTAGCGTTTTGCGACGACTTCGGCGGTGTCGCCCATGGCCATGTAGAGCGCTGGCTTGTTCTCAAGTACCCATGGGTTAGGCGTAGGCGCTATGGCGTGCTTTGCTCCGTAGGTGATGCTATCCACTCCGCCACCGATGGCGACGTCCACTCCCTCGTTCAGGATGGTATGTGACGCGAGTGTGATCGCTTGTAGCCCGGAGGAGCAGGCCCGGTTCACGGTCGCCCCTGCGACGGTAGTGGGAAGGCCGGCGATCATCGCCGAGGTGCGTCCGATGTTTCCGCCGTGGGGACCAATGCCAATGGTGTTGCCCATGAAACAGTCGCCAATTTCTGCTTTGTCTAGTTCGGGGATCTTATCGAGGGCGGCGTTAATGCAATGGGCAGCTTGATCGTCGGGGCGAGTCATGTTCAGAGAACCGCGCGCGGCTTTTGCGAGCCCTGTGCGCGCACTGGATACGATTACTGCTTCTCTCATAGTTTGAATCTCCGTTTTTGCTGTACCGGTTGTAAGGCCCGCACGGTGGGGCGCTTCTAACGATGTCTTGTGTTCATTGGTGGAAACTGGAAATGAGTCCCTGAGACGCACGTTTCATAGTACGGGCTCAATCCAAAAGACTTTACAGCCTATTTGCAGTCTATGTCAATTTTAGGAGCATTCGTGGAAAGGCTGTAGGCCATAAAACCCAACGGATATCGGATCGTTTGGCGACAGGTATAGAGGCTACTTTGACTGACATTGCCTTCGTTTCTACTGCGCCGTCAAGAATTCCCGTAGCGGGGCAAACAGTCCCTGCGCGGCTACGCGGTGCATGGCTGGGCTCCAATGGCCGTCAAAGGATAGATACCGGACTTTTAGCCGGAGCTTCTCCGTTTCCGCGCTCAAGTCCACGTAGCGTGCATCGAGGTCCTCGGCGATAGAGGATAGCCTGCTTTTAATTTCATTGTGCGTGGGCGCGGTCGCCTGAATGAAGAGCTTTCCATTCGGATTGTAGGCGATGAAGTCGTCGTGGAAACGCGCAAGAATTTCCGCCGTCGCGTTCCACTGAGCGTCGCTGATCACGTTAGCGCTCTGGGTATCCATTTCGACGCCGACGGTCTCCTTTCTTGTCCGCCATATATAGTAGCGATGCAGCAGGAGGAAGGCCCGGTGGTTAAGCAGCCGGTAAAGGTGCGAATGATTGCGCAGGAACAGCTTGCCGGGGAACATCACCGCATCGAAGGATTGCCCCTTTTGTTGAAAATAGGCGTCATCACTCGGATCGTTTCCACAGAATGTGAGCACCACAATGTCGGGTTCCAACTCGCTGAAATGGTCACGCGCATGGCGCGTCTGCTGTAACGTGCCCCAACCGCCTACGGCGGTGTTGATGAAGCGCGACGACAATCCCTCCTCATCGCACAGCGTCTTCAACACGGTATCAAAACGATCGACAACGTCGATGGCGTGACCGAAGGCAAAGGAATCGCCGAGGAAGAGAACGGTCTTTTCGTCCGGCTGTTTGGGGGCGATGGCGCTGTCCCGAAACCCGGACGCGTTCGTCTTTACATCCATGACGTAGCCCGAACCGCCGAAGGCGTACGCTTGATGGAAATTTGGCTTCATGACATGCCCGTATCGGGCATTGGGCAGCATCCAACGCATCGGTTCCTGCTGGGGGAGCATAAGGCGGAGGGCTATTTCCGCGATACCGGCGGCGACCACAAGCCCAAAAGCGACGGCCACGCTACCGTAGGCGATCTGCTTGGGCCAAGGAAGC
>JAPYPO010000509.1 GCA_029937645.1 Candidatus Hydrogenedentota bacterium | reverse complement strand
GGCCAGTAGCGTCGCTTCGACCGTCAGCCGTCGGGCCGCGCCAGTCCGGCCAATCCCCATGGGCAAGCGAAGAATAGGAAGAAAAAACAGCAAGAAAAACGACAATAATTGTACGCATAAAACACCTCGAGTTAAGGACACAATCTTCTGGGGCAACCGACTCAAGCCATACCCAATATCCACCAGGATATACCCGTGACCATAGGCTTAACCTAAACCGCAAGTGTAAGCCAGTCCGCCGTTTCACCGCAAATGGACCCCGGCGCGACGACATTCGCTTGGGAGGACTCATGGTTCTCTGCTATGATTTGCCGCGTGCGGGGTTCAGTGAAACGCCTGCAGGGTTCATTAAAAACTGGGGAGATTACTCTCGTTGCGCATCGTAATAGCACCAGATTCATTTAAGGAATGCGCATCGGTCGCCGAAATCTGTGCGGCGATGGCCGCCGGTGTCTCGCGAGCCGCGCCGAACGCGGAAATCCTTTCGATCCCGATGGCGGATGGCGGCGAGGGAACGGTCGACGCAATCGTCGCCGCCACACGGGGGACACACGTCACGCTGGATGTCACGGGCCCCTTGGGTGAAACCGTATCGGCACGTTATGGAATTACAGGCGACGCCTCGGTAGCGGTCATCGAAATGGCAGCCGCGTCGGGCCTCGAACTCATCCCGCCCGATCAACGCGACCCAGCAATCGCCACGACCCGTGGCACAGGCGAGCTACTTGTCCACGCGATAGATAGCGGCGCGAAACGGATTCTAATCGGTCTCGGCGGGAGCGCGACGAACGACGGCGGCGCAGGCTTTGCAGAGGCCTTGGGCTACCGACTCCTCGACAGCGATGGGCAACACTTAGCCCCGGGCGGCCTCGCGCTTGCCAGACTGCACCGAATCGACTCGTCGGGCGTTCATCAAGCCGTGAAAGATCTCGATATCGTGGGGGCCTGCGACGTTACAAATCCGTTGTGCGGTCCCGAGGGCGCGTCGGCGATCTTCGGTCCCCAAAAAGGCGCCTCTCCCACACTCCTCCAACAGTTAGACGAAGCGCTCTTGCATTTCGGAACCGTCGCCGGCGAACAACTCGGAGTAGATATACTCACCATTCCCCGAGCAGGCGCCGCCGGGGGGCTGGGCGGAGGACTCGTAGCATTCGCGGGCGCGTCGCTTCGGCCCGGCGTCGAGTTCGTAGCCGAAACAGTGGGCCTCGAACCGGCCATGGAGAATTCGACGCTCGTCATAACAGGAGAAGGGCGCATCGACGCCCAGACCGCGCTCGGGAAAACGCCCATGGGCGTAAGCCTATGCGCGGCTCGTCACGGCATCCCCGTAATCGCCATCGCGGGCCTCTTGGGCGATGGCTGGGAAGCCCTTCTCGACCACGGCGTTTCAGAGATATACGATATCAGGTCCATCGCGAAAACGGCGGAGGAGTCTATCTCCGCATGGCGCCCGCTACTGGAGAAACAAGCGGAGACCGTAGTAACACGGTGGATGGAAAACAAAGGAATTCAAGATTGAGCAACGACCTGGCCCCATTTGAATCGATTCGCTTCGAGGACCGCGCTGGAGCGGAGTCGCGCCTCGCCGCCATACTCGACGGGACAAGCGATCTCCTGAGCGAGAGCCTGGCCGCCGCCTTTGCCGAAGCAGCCGACGCCTCCCGCGTCTTGGTACGCCTCGAACGATTCCTTGACTCCGCCGGAGCGCCGGATGCGACTCTAAACGCCATGGCGGACTCGCCCGACCTGGCCCGAATGGCCTGCTCCATATTCGATCACAGCCTGTTTCTGACGGACATCTTGTGCAAGCATCCGGAATACCTCGACTGGCTTTGGAATGAAACGGACTTAAACCATCCCTTAGAGAAAAACGCCCTGCTGATCGAAGTACGGGCCCTCGTAGCCGAAGCCGACTCCGTGACCCAAAGCCATGCCGTGTTGCGGCGCATCCATCGCCGTGAGATTCTGCGCATCGGAGTCCGAGACGTATATTGTTACGCATCCGTGCCTTCCGTGACGGAAGACTTATCCAACCTCGCCGATGTCATGGCCGAAGCCGCGTTAGACATCGCAAGCGAAGCGATGCGCGCCCGATACGGATCTCCCAGGGTCGTAGCCCAAAACGGGGAAACAAGCGAAGCGACCTTCGTGGTGCTGGGCATGGGAAAACTCGGGGGTCGCGAGCTGAACTTCAGCTCGGATATTGACCTCATATTCGTCTTCTCCGATGACGGCGAAACCACCGGCGGAACCAGCAAGCCCATTCACAATACCGAGTTCTTCCACCGGCTCGGCGAGCAGCTCATTAAGGCGCTCGCCGACCAAACCGCCGAGGGTCAGGTGTTCCGCGTCGACATGCGCCTTCGGCCCTATGGGCGGATGGCCAGCCTTGCCACCAGCCTCAACGGCTGCCTCAATTACTACGAGATGCAAGGCCGTCCCTGGGAGCGGCAGGCGCTCATCAAAGTGCGCCCTATCGCGGGGGATTTGGCGCTCGGCGAACGCCTCATCGAGTTGACACGACCCTTCGTCTTTCCGAAATATTTCGACGACTCCACGCTAGAAGACATTCGCGAAACAAAACGGATGGCGGAGGCGCAAACCGCCGAGAAAGGTCAGACCGAAAACGAGGTGAAGCTCGGGCGCGGCGGCATTCGTGACATCGAATTCACCGTCCAAATGCTGCAACTGTTGAATGGTGGACGCCAACCAAAATTGCGCTCAACGAATACCCTAGACGCCATCGAAATCCTGGGAGAGGAAGGCCTGCTTACCGCCTTCGAAGCCCTGACCCTATCCAGGAATTACGTATTTCTGCGGCAAGTCGAACATCGCCTCCAAATCGAGGGCAGCCAACAGCGCCATGCGCTGCCCACCGATCCCCACGATCTAGACGACTTCGGACGACGCCTCGGCTATCAATCGGGTGACGCGTTTATGGTGGGCTACCGGGACCGCAGTGTCGAGACGCGCCGGATATTGGATCGTTTCTTCGACACAAAAGGCTCCGGCGACCTCTGGGTAACAGAACTGCTCAACCCCAACGCGGAAAGCGAACATGGCCTCGACAAACTTCAAGGACTCGGCTTCGTAA
>JAPYPO010000508.1 GCA_029937645.1 Candidatus Hydrogenedentota bacterium | reverse complement strand
GCTTCTGATGGACGAACCGTTCGGAGCGCTCGATGCCCTCACGCGCGAGCAAATTGCCGCCCTTCCGAACAACTACGCGCTCGCCGTGGACTCGGACGCTTTTCCTCCCGAGGCGGACATGGAAGTTTTCGGCGCGCCGTACCTGCCTCCCGACTTGTTCGATGAGGAAACAGGGCAATGGGTGCGGCTTTACGGCGCCGGAGGAGAACAGGGCACCGAGCGACATGTGCGCCATACCGAAGGGCGCAGTCATTTTTGGGTCTTCTTGCGAACGCCCGGGGGGCGCGATGCAACTTGGAACTATATGGCGAAACTTCGCGATCACGGTCGAATCGATGATCTCCCTCAGTTTCCCGTGGGGACCCAAGCGGCATTGGTCGAACAAGCCACGCTCATTGATACCACAGGAGATATCGTAGCAACTCCCCTCACACTGCGCGTGCAGGTTCGCGCATATAAGAGTGTGCAGGAAAATATCCGTAGGCGGAACAACTACGGGCAAGCTCTGTTCGAACTGGTCCTGCACCGCACCGCACTATTTAATGGCGAGGCGGGCGGACTCGTGGCAGCGAGTGCGGAAACTGAAACATTTTCCGGATTCGGAATGCACGATTTTGACGTTTTCGAGATGGCGTCGGTCTTAAAGCGCCCGAAAGCTCTGCGTTGCGGATCTTGCCATCAGGGCCCAGGCGTGAATTCCTTCTTCAGCCGGTACCGCATTACAGGACTGCAGGATAGAAATCTGTACCGATTCGGGATCTTGCAGAGAGGCTTTCGCCCTCCCGTGTGGCGGGATCGTCCTGTTACCCGTTCGGCTGACGAAGAATCAGCTATTGCCTGGAAGAAACGACAATACAGTTGGGGGCGACTAGAAGCGCTGTGGATGACGGTCGAGTAGTTTCTCTTGTCATACCGTAAGCAACTAACCAGGGCATGCAGCGGACTACGCCGCTGACGCGCAAACTGTTAGGCTCTTCGAGCAGAACTTGCCCGTGATGGTCACGAGCAGGTCATATGGAAAATGTCGGATAGAGAGACGGGTAACGACCAGTCACAGGGAGATCCAAAATGAACAACGAAGTAGACTCCAACGGGCGGATTTTCGCAGGATTGCGGATTCTCGCCATTCTGATGTTTGTCGTGTTGCCCGCCACGGCAGCAAATGCCGCTGACCGCCCGAACGTCGTCTTCTTGCTGGCCGATGATCTGGGCTCACGAGACATCGGTTGCTATGGCGGCCCGGTTAAGACGCCTACGCTGGACCGGCTCGCCGCAGGCGGCGCACGGTTCACGGATTTTCATGCCGCGAGTTCGATTTGTACGCCTTCGCGCGCGTCGATACTAACGGGGCGAAACAATCTTCGCGCGGGCTTATACTTCGTGATTAACGAAAACGGCATGCCTCCAGAGTTGAACTTTCCCGTTCACAACGCGCACCTGCTGGAACGCGAAGTCACCCTGGCTGAGATCCTGAAGGACGAGGGCTACGCCACCGCGCATTTCGGAAAGTGGCATCTCGGTGTGACCTCGAATGGCAGAGTAAAGCCACCGCCGGATAAGCACGGTTTCGATTACTGGTTCGGCACTGAAAACAGCGTTCATCTGAACCAAAACAAGGAAATCATAAATTTCGTCCGCAACGGAACCCGCATCGGCACGATGCAAGGGACGGCCTGTCAACTGGTCGTTGACGACGCGATCTCGTGGCTGGACAATGAACGCGATCCTGACGAGCCCTTCTTTATGAACATCTGGTTCCACGAGCCCCATGCGCCTCTCCACGCTCCAGCCGAAATTGTCTCGCAATACGGCGCGCTCGACGATCTCGCCGCCATGTATTCGGGCGCGATTGACAACACGGACCGCGCGATTACCCGTCTGCTTGCCAAGCTGGAAGAAATCGATGCGCCCGAGAACACGATAATCATATACGCATCGGACCACGGCAGCTATCGTCAGGAGCGCAACGGAGACCTGCGCGGAAAAAAAGGATCCCACTACGAGGGCGGCACGCGCTCCCCCGGCATCTTCTATTGGCCGGGCACGATACCGGCGGGCCACGTCGAGGCAGAGCCCTCCAGCTTGGTCGATCTGGTCCCGACGGTATGCGGCCTACTCGGTATCGACAAACCCAAGGATGTTTTCCTCGACGGATCCGATCTCGCGCCACTCTTGACCGGTGGCGGCAATACCTTTACTCGTCATCAGCCTCTTTTCTGGATATTGCCATCCATGGCCCCCGCCGTGAAGATCCGGGACGGCAACTACACCATGCTCGGGTATCAAGACTACGAGCTTCCCAGGGACAGGGAAGGGATGACCAAGCTGTTCAACCAGATTAGAGAACTCGTCCCCGATTTCGGTCCCGAATACGGCGATAAGGGCATCCTGAACAGCCGAATGACCAGCGGTACCTTCCCCGTTAGAGAGGCCGAGTGGCTTCGGCTCGAATATCTTGGGCTTTTGTCGTTCCGAGAATCCTGGATTCCGATCATCAAGGCTGGCGGGTACAAGGATTTCGAGTTGTACGATCTCAGCACGGATCCAAATCAGCAGCATGACATCGCGGCCGAGCAACCGGAGGTCCTGGATAGACTCAAAAAGACCTTCCTCGAAATCAACGCCAGCGTCATGGCCGACGCGCCCGACTGGGAATAACTCGATACGGCATAATGAGCGCCAATCGATAGCCGAACGATCAACAACTGTACAGACTATGGAGACCGAATATGAACAACAAGACGAATCCCAAAATGCGAACCTTCGCTGTTGCGATGGCCCTACTGCTGGTCGCCGGCATGGCCGCAAACGCCGCCGAACGCCCGAATGTAATTGTATTGCTGGCCGATGACCTGGGCTCGCAAGACATCGGCTGCTATGGTGGCCCGGTGAAGACACCGACGCTCGACAGTCTTGCCGCGCAAGGCGTGCGATTCACCGACTTTCATGCCGGCGCGGCGATCTGCTCGCCGTCACGGGCAACCCTGTTGACCGGAAGGCAAAACGCGCGAACGGGCATCTATGGCGTATTGCAGGATCACATGCACAGCGCGCATCTGCTCGAGCGCGAAGTGACCATCGCCGAAGTGCTGCAACAGGCCG
>JAPYPO010000507.1 GCA_029937645.1 Candidatus Hydrogenedentota bacterium | reverse complement strand
ACGACTACGTTCGGGGCATGACGAGCGCGTACAACATTTTTATTTCAAGTTCCGACACGCCGAGCAATACCTCGCCCGAAGGAGAAGCTGCCATCTGGGTGTTCGCGCTCGACTAGTCTCGCCCTTGGGAACGCCGCGCAGCCGTCATTGCTGAAACCAAAAGCCTACTGTGCCGACACGCCTCTTCCTCGGTAATCGAAGCCTGCAAGAAAAGACCGCCCCGAATCTGCCATAATTGCCGTTCCAACTTATTCCCCGACACCAGGATCGTTCATGAAAATCGTCGTCACGGGCCCCAAAGGGGCCGGAAAATCCACCACCGGCAGCGCGCTCGCGGAGCGTATCGGGCTCGAAGCCATCGAGACGGATGCCGTCCTCGAATCGCTGTATGAAGCGGAACGCGGCGTCAATAAGACCTGCCGCGAAATCTATTTGGAACATGGCAATGACGTTTTTCGCGACTTCGAGCGCCGGGCGGTCGAAGAGGTAAGCGCTTCCGATTGGACGATCGTCATCATCGGTGGCGGCGCGTTCATGGACCCCGCATCGAGGCGCCTCCTGCGCGACAACGCGCTTATCCTCTATCTCGTCGCCGACACGAAGACCTTGTGGGCCCGGGCTACTGAAAATGGATTACCGCCGTGGCTTGACGTGCCGGATGGGCAAGAGAAGTTTGCAGAGGAAGTCGCCTTCCGCGACGAGGTGATGCGGCCTTTTGCGGATGCGATTATCGACACGGAAAGCAAAGAACCCGAAGCCCTCGCCCTCGAATGCGAAGAAGCGATTCAACAAGAAATCGTGGTCCGGCAACGCGGCGCGAATACCTACGGCGATATCATCCGCGTCACCAGCTTCGGAGAAAGTCACGGGAAGGGTATCGGCTGTATTCTAGACGGGGTGCGCCCCGGCATTGAGATAACCGAGGACGTTATCCAGAAACAGATGGACCGGCGTAAGCCCGGTCAAAGCAAAGTCGTGACGCAACGCAAAGAGCCCGATACGGTTGAGATTCTCTCGGGGATCTTCGAGGGCAAAACTACCGGCGCGCCGATCGCCATGGTCATCAGGAACACCGACCACGACTCCACAAAATATGACGAAGTAAAAAACCTGTTCCGGCCGGGCCATGCCGATTTCACGTTCTACCAGAAATACGGCCACCGCGATCATCGCGGAGGCGGACGGTCCTCCGGCCGCGAAACAGCGACCCGCGTCGCCTCGGGCGCTGTCGCCATGGAAATCTTGCGCAAGCAGGGCGTGACGCTCCACGCGTACGCCTTGGAAGTCGCGGGGATCCGTGCGGAAACGTGCGACTACAGCGTCATCGAAGACAACCCGGTGCGTTGTGCCGACCCCATCGCGGCGAAGAAAATGGAAGACGCAATCCTGACGGCCCGCAAGGATACCGATTCGGTGGGCGGCATCATTCAACTCGACATTCTAGGGGTGCCGCCCGGCTTGGGCGATCCCGTTTTCGGCAAGCTCGACGCGCGCCTCGCCGACGCGCTCATGAGTATCGGCGCGTTCAAGGGTGTCGAGGTGGGCGGCGGCTTCGGGCTTACCCATCTGCGCGGCAGCGAATCCAACGACCGAATGGAGGACGGCGGTTTCGCGTCCAACAACGCCGGCGGCATAACCGGCGGCATCTCCACCGGCCAAACCATCATCATGCGCGTGGCCGTAAAACCGACGGCATCCATCGCAAAGTCACAACACACCATCGGCATTGACGGCGAAAATCATGCCATTTCCGTGGGCGGAAGGCACGACCCGTGCATCGTCCCCCGGGCGGTGCCGGTCATCGAGAATATGTGCGCGCTCACCATCCTCGATGCGTGGGAGGTTCAGGCTCGGTTGAATCCTGATTGGGATCGGGCCAACACACGAACGAGCGACGTTTAACCCTCTTTCCAAGCGTCAATGATTTCGGAAACGATCTGCTTGAGGGGCACGCTGATATCCCAACCGGGATAATCTTCCTTCATCTTGCTCAAGTCGCTGTAGTAGCAGATATGATCGCCCATGCGATGCGTGTCCACGTATTCGTGGACCATCTTCTTTCCGCTCAGGGACGCGACCATCTCGAAGGTCTCAAGGATCGAGCAACTGTTCTTCTTGCCGCCGCCGATGTTATAGACTGCCGCGGATCGGGGTGCCTGGATAAAGGCGTCAATAAATCGCGCTACATCCAGACTGTGGATATTGTCCCGGACCTGTTTGCCTTTGTAACCGAAGACGGTGTAAAGCCGGCCCTCCAGATTGCATTTCACAAGGTAGCTGAGAAACCCGTGTAACTCGACGCCCGAATGGGACGGGCCCGTTAGGCAACCTCCGCGAAGACAGCAGGTCTTCATGCCGAAGTATCGGCCATACTCTTGGACCATTACGTCGGAAGCGACTTTACTGGCGCCGAAGAGAGAATGCATAGACTGATCAATAGGAAAGGTCTCTGGAATTCCATTTGCATACGCGGGATCGTCGTACTCCCAACGCGTATCCAGCTCCTGTAAGGCGATCCGGTTTGGGGCGTCGCCATAGACCTTGTTCGTAGACATGTGCACGAACGGCGCGTCCGGTGCGTGCCTCCTCACCCCTTCCAACATGTTCAACGTGCCGACCGCGTTGGTATCAAAATCATCGAAAGGGATGTCCGCCGCTTTGTCGTGGCTGGGCTGAGCCGCCGTATGCACGATCGCGTCAGGCTTGAGTCGTTCCAAACAATCCAACACGCCCTGGCGGTCGCGAACATCAAGCTCATGGTGCGAAAATCGGGAGAGCGTCTTCTCCAACTGATTCTGGCGCCACCGCGTATCCCCTTCGGGCCCGAAAAACTCAGCCCGCTGATTGTTGTCCACCCCATGGACTTCCCACCCCTTGCCATCAAAATACTCGCTCACCTCCGAACCGATGAGTCCGTTGGATCCGGTTACAAGTAGTTTCATTATCGGCTTCCCTGTCAAGAACAGAATCTTTTGGAGATGGCACCCGGTTCTCGCGTCTACGTTAGACTTGGTAATACTCTCGATACCATTCCAGGAACCGCTCGATACCGACTTCGATGGGCGTGTCGGGACGAAACCCGACGTCATGCATCAGGGCGTCGA
>JAPYPO010000027.1 GCA_029937645.1 Candidatus Hydrogenedentota bacterium | reverse complement strand
GGCTGGTCCTCCTTGATAATTCGACGCATTCGGCTCTCGAAATCCGCGAGATCCTCCTCCGTCAGCGCACGCGGCAGATCGAAATCATAGTAAAACCCATCCTGAATCGGTGGGCCGATCCCAAATTTCGCATCGGGGAACACTTCCAAAACGGCCGTCGCCAGCACATGGGCCGCAGAATGCCGGTAGGCGTAATACTCGTCGTTCACATCCACGTTCGCACCTTCTCCTTTTTACGGGGAATCGAAACTATGCGCATCTTTGCATGGAGCGGGCAGGGCATCCAAACGCGCGAGGGAGCACATATGATACGTGACGCACCCCTCGTGGGCAAAACGCGGAGCACGCGGAAATCTCTAAACAACGGGTGCCACCTTCAAACGTGGCGGTTTTTCACGAAACTCCGAGAGAGGGCACCTGTGCAATCTGCGATGGCGACAATCTCCAATAGATTGGCGTCCGGGAGAACAATTTGTGATTAACCTGTCATTGCGAGTCAGGTCAATTACGAACCAATACACTAGTACCTAACCCGCACGCGATAGATCAGAACTGCTTCCCCATCGGCCTCCACCGGCATCGAGAAAATTGCAGTGTTCGCATCCTTCTTGACATGCTCCGCTGATTCGCGAAGGATCTCCCAGTCGCCGGGCATGGGCTCGACCACATCGACCACAATGTCGGTTTCTTTGTGGTTGCGCAGGGTTATCTCGAATTGGGCTTCGTGGACGTTGGTCGCAATCCTTTGGTATTCCATCTGGACGCGCTCGCCGATGACATCAAAAGCCTGACCCATTCGCAGCGTCACCGTCTCGTCTTTCGGCGTGTGCTGAATTCGGTCTTCTCCAGCGAATTGGAGCATACCCTCCGAGTCTTCCTGATAGATCCGCATGACGCCGCCGGGCAGCGGCACACCGAGGTCATTCTCCTCCTCGTTCTCAAAGTCGAGAAAGACACTTATATTTTCACCCAACATCGGCGGCATGGGCTGGCTGTAGAAATGCAACTGGCCGCGGTACTCATACCGCTTCTTGGTGGCGACGCCCGATACATCCATCAGCGCGAGCTGCTTCGATTGGTTCTGCTTGATCGTGGTGCGGCGGGGCATCGTGTAGAGGTGGTATTCCGCGAAGGATTCCTCGGTAGGCATGTCCATCATCGCCTTCTCCATCATGATCCCCCCGCGCCGTGCGTGCATTTGCGGCCTGTCGGGCACGATGTTCACCGCGCCAGCGACCAATTTCAACCGCGTGTTTTCGTAGGTCGCTCCCGATTGGTTATTCATCGTGACCCAGCCCGCGAGGTCCAGGGAGCTATCGTCTTTGGCCAGCGTCAACACATAATCCGCCTTCCACGAAATCCCCCGCGTGAGGTAGGTCGCCTCCAGCGTTTGATTCGCCTCCGAGTTATCGACGGTCCAGATCAGGGAGGGGCGGGAGATAAGGTTGTCCGGGATCTCGGGCAGGACGACCGTTCCCGGATGGCCCAGAAAGATCTCGCCGCCTACTTGATAGATGTAGCCGTTGTTCGCGCTGAGCAGCGTTGCGTCCACCTCCTGAAATCCAACTTGATTCGAGAAGTTGACGAGGCGCACCTTTGCCCAACAAATTTTTCCATAAGCTTTCCCGGGCTCATGAGGTCATATTCGTAGTTTTGCTCAAGAATCGAGACCGTGCCCGGCGAAGATATGGAACGAAGGCTGACGGTTTCGGGGCGAATTTGTTCGGCGACATCGTTGAAGTGGAGGCGCAATTCGCCGGTTGACAGGCTAAGCGTCCGCACGTCACGCACGAGAGCCAACCCGTTGTTATAGGCGGTCAGGGAGAGGTCAGTCTGATCGTCCAGTGTCGTCGAATGCCGAGATTCCTGCGCGCCCGCGCAAAGCGCAAGGCAGGCTGCGAAGACAAGTGCCGTCTGTTTCATGAGAAGAGTTCCTTTCTACAAGTCTATATCCATCTTACCATGTGGGCGTCTATTGTATTGGACACTCTTACAACGGTTTAGTTCGCGGAATGTTCAAAGAGATTCAGCCCCAGAATAGACAGGCGCACAAATCGGCTCCCAATGCCCTAACCGGCTTGCTCGGCACGTACCCATTTTCTTCAATATTGACCGCACCCCCCCACTGTCATTGCGAACGAATGTGAAGCAATCTTAGACCGGCCTGGTTCGACTTCCGACAAGTCCGAGACCTCAGTCCCACATGCGCAGTGTTCGTCAGACAGCGGGCAGATTACCGCGTCGGCAGATCATCCCCGTTCTGCTATACTGCGCCCTTTTCCGGGAGATCCTAAATGAAATTGGCAATGTGTTCATTGAAAAACAATCCTGCCGTCTGTGTCGAGTCGGACGCCCGCTGGTTCAACTTTACAGAAGGCTTTGCCGTGTATCAATCCCTCCGCGGCGATGACAGTTCCCCACCGCTCGCGTCAACGAATGACATGATCGCGCGGGGCCTCTTGAATAAGGCCGCGATCAGCGAGGCACTCGATGCCTTATCCGACGCGGGGCGTCTGGACGGCTGTGAGATTGCCGAGCCGAGCGAGTATCTCGTCCCCATTCGCGCTGGAAAAATCGTGGCGCTCGGGCGTAACTACGCGGCACACGCCGAAGAGTTAGGCAACGAGATCCCCGGCGAACCCATGCTGTTTTGCAAATCGCCGTCGATCTGCATCGCGGATGGCAAAGATATCCTCCTGCGCGAGAGCTACGGACGCGTGGACTTTGAAGGGGAACTGGCGTTTATCGTGGGCAAGAAGGCGACGGATATTCGCGCGGAAGACGCGCGCGAGTATATCGCCGGATACACGCTGCTTAATGATGTCACCGAGCGCGACATGCAGGCCGTCGCTAAGAAAAAGGGACACCCCTGGTTTCGCGCGAAAAATCTCGATACTTTCTGCCCGCTCGGCCCGGTGATCACGCTGGCAGAAGATATGCCCTGGCCGGTTCATGTAAATATCGAACTACAGGTCAACGGCGAGACACGCCAGCAAAGCAACACGTCGCTATTCATCTTCGATATCCCGACAATGCTGGCGTTCATCACGCGCTTCATGACGCTCGATCCCGGCGATATCGTGACCACAGGAACACCCTCGGGCGTCGCGCCCATTCACCCAGGCGACCGAATCGAGTTGACGGTCCCGGAGATCGGCACACTGACGAATTCGGTCGCAAGCATTTCGGGGTAGCAGGCTTTCGGGATTGCCCATACGGCAATCTTCGAAACAAACGCGGACTTTGCCTCCCCGCCAAATTCACTCAGCGCTTCCGGCACCCTCTACCGGACCTGGGCATCCAACACACAATGCGGCTATTTTCCGTCGCCCGCTTCGTCCTGTTCGCTCGAATCTTCGACTCTCCTAAACCTGCCTGGGTCAATAAACAAGTCCTCGTCGTCCTGATGCTCTAGGAATACTTTTCTGAGCGCCTCGCTGCTTTTGAGCTTACCATCGACCAATTCGTTGTTAAGAATATTAATTTCCAGTATTCCGTCCGCCAACTCGTATGACATGACGGCATAGCGTTTCTTTTCCTCCTGCGGGATAGGACCCTCGATCGTACCGATGGCCTCGATTTGAACACAAGAGACTCCCCCAACCTTGATGGCGTATGCCCGAAAATATATCCCCTCTTTGTCAACGGGGTAGTGAATCAACGCTTCGGTATCCGAAAACTCCAGGATCATCATGCGTTCAACATCGGAGGGCCCCTCTCCTTCCTCAGGAATATATTCCCACAAACCAAGCACCGACGACTCAACCGGAATGACGTGTTCCTTGGTGAGAGGGACTTCGTATTCACATCCTGCTAGAAGCAGGACGGTTACAACCATAATCGCTGCGAGAATCTTCATGACGAGATGTCCTTTCCTCTTAGAGGCTTACGCCGAAGCCAGCGGCGCCCGTCAGCGCGCCTGCCGCAGCGCCCTGTTATCCGTACCGGTATATAGGTACATGAGGAATAAGCCGCAAAAGGTTGCCGTCCGTCAGTTGGACTGCATTCTGTCTTTGCCCACCCTGTGTGAAGCCCATGGAGAAATACAACTTGATGGCTGAGGAATTATCACCGGCACGGACAGTGGCTTGATAATGAATTAGTGACTCATAAAGCTCAAAACCCTATTCATCAATAACCAACTTTTCTTAGGTTGAAGATTTACCGCCTTGTTAGCGTTGGGCAAGGGATCGTCAGGAACATTGCAGTCCAAGAAGTTGCACAACTTTTCAAAACCGTCGCCGTTTTCCCAGCATAATTCGATGAAGTCGCCGCTTCGATCCTTAAAGTATTCGCGAACATTGTCGTTGTGTCTTCTGTAGAACTCTTTGTGTTCTCGCTCTCTTTTTTCCGGATAGTTGAATCCGTATGCAAGTTTTCGACAATGTTTCCTGGGATGCGTTCTCATGGAATGTTTCCTGAGACTTTCAAACCACACATCCTCGGATTTCCGCACGGTCAATATGAATTTACTCTCGGGGAACATCTGATCAAGTTCTTTGTAGAGCAAGGGCCAAGGCCAATCTTCAAATAGATCGAATTGGCTTACTTTTTCTTTGATACGGGTAAAATCGTTTCGGAGAACGAAATCCTCGAGAAGTTCGCGATTGACGCTTGTGCAACGCAAGCCCAAAATCTTTCCGCACTCCGCGAAGGTTGTGGTTCCAGTTTTGTTTAAGCCTACTCCGAATACCTTAGGGTGACCATCGGTTGTGTTCATATATTGTGCCCTCGCTTTTCAATGTCTCCTCATCATGAATTGACAGTCTACCTAAAACGGCAAGCACAGAGTGCATCTTTCTGGATACGAAGTTGCCGCGCCTTCTACATTTCTTCACTGACTCCTCATAGGTCAATGAGATAGATCTGTTCGCTCTAGTCGGATGTCCGTGTATACGCTGACTGTATAAGCCCGCTTCGCCCGTTACTCTCGGCCTAACTTCTTTCTAATTCCTGTTGCGAAAATGGTTCTGCAAACCTTCCGCCGCGAAAAAGCAACCACTTCTGTCATCCTGAGCAAAGCGAAGGGTCTCTCTTTCAGCAATATTTCCAACCCATTCGAGATCCTTCGCTTTGCTCAGGATGACAGAACGGCTTTGTGATCATAGAATTGCGTCCTTTCTGAAACAGGAACTATCTACGAGTCCAAGTCCGAGTCCAACGGCTTCACTTCGACGTGCCGGGTCCCTTGGGGCGTTCCTTCGCCGCCGTTGATTTCTGGCGTCGAGACTTCGAGCGCGTCTCCCTCGCCTTCGGTCTCGCTGTCCGGCGTGTCAAGACGGAGGAGCATGGGGCGCAAGGGTTCGAGGGTGCCGGGGAAAAAAATTGACTCGCCGCGAATGAGATCGGTTCCGGAGGAGTAGGGTCCAAACAGGTGCGTGAAAACGGGGGCGGTCCGTAGATTAATGATGTAGAGATAGCGGGCGCCGTCGACTTCGATGTAGCGGGTGCGCACACCTTCCTGCGGATAGCCGAACTCGTTGATCGCCCTCGGTTTTGACGGGATGTATCCTTTGAAAAGAGCCGCGTCCATGGCGTGCAGGTATTCGGAGGCACGCCCGGTGCCGCGCACGAGCAAAGTGTTATTGCCAAAGCGGACTACGTCGAGGCGGGATCCCCCTCGTTCGTTGTAGGGCATGGGCTTGGCCGCCCGTATGATCGGTTTCCCCTGGTCAACATAGGCCTCGACAGCGGCCATGGCTTTATCGTCGAAGGCGGGCGTGTTGGGAATAATCAGGAGGTCGACGCCGTCAAGTTCGCCGTTCCTGCATTGTGATTCTGTAATAAAGCGGACTTTCAGTCCGGACGTGGACACGCCCGTATACGCGTTGGACGCGGAGGGCAGAAAGGCCTCGCCGTCTTCGTAGATACTGGAGGAGTCGCTCCAAAGTATAGCGAGTTCGGCCGGCGCGCGTTGAAAGGCCAGGACGATTTCCAATAGGCGGTTGATGTCAAGGTTGGCTGTCGCGAAACCTTCGAGAGCTTCGGGCTGGTTAAGGTAGCTGGGGCGGCCGGGGTTCCTCGGGTCGGGGGCAGTGAGAGCGATAGCGCTTAACCCTTCCATCGCGCCTTCCCAGACGCGCGCGTGGATGAATTCGAAGAGGTTGTCCTCGTGGAGGGCGCGGTTACGCACCGGGGACTGGGCGGTATTGAATACAGGGGAACCGGGGTTGATAGAACGGGCCATTGTGTACAGAATCCGCTCGCCTGATTCTTGCGCCTCCGCGCCATAGGGGGTGGCCTTAGCGGCTAACCCGAAGACGGGGAAAATGGCGCCTACTTCCTCCTGGCCAACGCCGTATTGCGAGCCTCCCGGGGTCACTATATCTTCGGATAAAGCGACCTGGGTCAGCAGAGCCGGCGCATCCTTGGCGAGGGTATCGTGCAATTCGCTGTAGTGCTGGGTCACGAGGCCACGATGAAACACCTGCCAATCGAATTGATACGGGGGGCGGCTGTAGTCCCGCCAAATACCCACTTCATCAAAACTCGCGAGCCGCGTCCGCCAATTCCGATTGAGGGTAAAGCGGTCCACATAGCTCCGCTCGGCTTCGCGCCGAAATGCCGCGACCACAGGTTCGCCGCCGAGCAGAAATCTCGGTCGTCTATCGACAATGAGGCTGTGCACAAAGGTCCGCCGAGACAGATACGAGGTGTACCCGCGTGTGGATTGACGGGTTCGTTTCCGGATGGCGGGCGGTCGGGCATTCGCGCCGACCGCACCCGCTGCGCTGGAAGGCATGACCAGTTGGAGGGCCACACTCGTATTGTGTTGTTTGGCCATTTCAAACACCGGGTCAAGTTCATCTCGAATCTCCCCGAAATCTGGCCATCCCTCCGCGTGCGGCCGCGAGATGACCGCAAGATTCAGACCGTACCGGACAAGGCGCTCCACCTGCGCCGGTTCGTTTTGGTTCAAAATCATTCCCGCCAGAAAAACAGGGGACCCTTCTGCGGCGAATGTGCCATCTCGAATTTGAATCTTCTCGAGGCTCGGCGCGTCTGGCCACACGAAATTTTCCTCGGCGATCATCGAGGTGAAGGCCATGCGCGCACGCAACGAATTAACGGTCCGGCCAGCATACCGAGCGATATGCCGCAACTCCATCGAATTCAGCTGGCCGCTCCGTGCCCAAGCCAAGAAGTCTTCCGTGATGGAAAGCCGCATCCCAACGTAGGGGGAAATCGGCGTCTCGCTTTCAAGATCGGCAACATGCGCCCGTAATGATGCGACCGCGGCACCGGCCTCATCGAGGCGTTGTTGAATGTCGTCTAAGGCGAATTTGTTTAGCAGCAGCATTTCCGTTGTGAGTTCTTGTCCGCTGGCCTGAACAAGCTGGAAGTGTACCCGGGATTCGCCGAGGGGAATTTCCTGGCTATCCCAGGTGAACGTACCGCCTTCGGTGCTATTCTCCCGCAACACCAGTTCCGTTTCGCCTCCGAAAATTTGCTCGCCGGTTGGGCTGAGCACTGTCATCAGAACGGTGCAGCGGCCGAGGTCGGATCGGGTGGCAACCTCCCACTCCAAAACGACCGGCGCCGGGACGTCGAAACTTCCTTGAAACCGGACATGCATGGCTGCCCGCCGAGTATCTTCCCGATCGAGGCTGACGACCCACACTTGTTCGCCACCGGGATCCTGGCCCCATGTTGCACTCATCAAGGCTTGGGCCAGAACGGCGTAGACGGCAACTCTGCGCATCGGAACTCCTTTCTCTATTGTTGTGGCGGGCAAACGGTCGGACAAGCCCCAGTCTTCTTGGTTCGGACGAGGCCGTCGGAGACTGTGGCAATTCTAGTGGCGCACATTACTGTAGTCAAAGGAGTTAACGCGGCTGATTCGTCGCATGTTGACGCCCGCGATTGGCGATTCCCAGACCAGATTGGGCAGCTTGTACCAAATCTCGTTCTCGGGAGCTGAAAAACGTCACGTTGATAAGGGTACGCGTTTACGGAAAAGTGAAGGTAACGGAACCCTTTCCGTAAACTGGGTATTAACACACATATAGCTTTGCACAGGTAAACTCTTGACAAAATATGGACCCCATGTTATTATGAGCACCATTAAGTCAGGACCATTTTCATTATTTCGCGGTAAATACCCTGTTTTTAACGAATTGTGAATTTCGCCCGAACTACTTTATCGCACTATACAGACGAACATGAACACCTAGGCACTATATATTGTTGTTTTTGAATTCGTAGTCTGAAGAGGACTGTACCCAATGGTTATTCGAGTTTTTAGCGTGGCTTTCTTACTTGTCGCCGTTCCGTTTTTCGGCGCGGCCTGGGCCAAAAGCATTGATGATAAACAGCTTGACCCAAAACAAATATTCTTCGGGGATCCGAAGGCCTTCGACTCCCCTGCCGCAGTAGATATTCAGACAATCATCGAAACGACCCCAGAGTACCAGGAGATCAAGAGAGACAAGATCAAGCGGGGTACCGCTAAATACTGGATTCTTCTGAGCAAAACCACGGACCGAGCCATCGAAGCGATTGCGGACGTCGCCAAAGATGAGGGCTACGATCTCATCGCCGCACGGGATTATTTGAAGGACTTAAAACCGAAAGTGGCTGCGGAAGACGTAACAAAGACGGTGGTGAAGAAGATCAAATAGCGTGATAGCTCCTGGAGCGAAAACGCGGGTGTGCATGACGATCATGCTAGGCCTTCTTCTCACAGTAGCCTGCCTTGTTCTCCCCGGCTGCGCCACGTCAGGCGCCCCCTCTGCGTACGGCGGCAATTTCGCGGACTCAGACGCGGTGCGCAACCGGCAGCCCGCGCGAAAAGGATTGCGAGCCGCTGAGCGCATGCTCGACGCGGGAAATCCCTACTCCGCAATTACCCGTTTGCACCATACTATCGCTACGTATCCAGAAACTGAGGCGGGTATCGATGCGCGTTTCGTCTTAGGGCGCACCTATTATGACGTGAACAGCCTCGTTCAAGCCCACGACTTGTTGAGCGCATATCTCGAACGCGCACCCAAGGGTCAATACGCGGCGGAGGCGCGGGAACTTATCACGCGCCTGCAAGAGGATATGCAGAAGCGGTATCCCACCCCCGAGGCTACCGAGTCCCGGGCCCAGATGCTTCGCGCCGAAATCGCGACAGGCAACGCGGCGATGGAAACACATACGGCGCTCGCTGATCTCTTATGGAAACAGAGCCGCTATGAAGAATCCGCCCGCACGTACGTGCAGGCGACGCAGCAGTTTCCAAGTCTTGTAAGCGACGCACTTCTAACGCGGCGTGTCGAGATTGCCGACGATGGCTCCTATACCGTTCTCACGCCCGGCGAAATCATGCGGCGCGACAGAGAGGCGAACCCTCTTCGAATTTTCAACGTCACCGCTTTTCCCGCCGGACGGGATCGACGCACACTGGCATACCGGCGCTATGTGGTGGCGGGTCAAGTGACGAACCAGGGTTCATCTGTTCTACGCAATGCGGAGGTCCATGTCACGCTATTCGGATTCGGGAATGTGATCTACGATACCCGAACGCAACAGTTTGGCACGCTGCGGCCAGGGCAAGTTCGCGCATTTAGCCTACGCTTCTCAAATTTTGACGATTTGAATCGAATTGAACGGTACGATACTGTGGGAAGTTATGATCGGTAGACAGAATGGACCGCCCGCGGCGATTTATTTTTTTACAAACATTCAAAACACCGCAGCACAATCAATATCGGTAACTCATTGATTCCAAAATCTTTACAGCGATTCATCACCGTCGGCGCGTTGGCGCTTGGGGGCCTGTCGGGAGGCACCAATACCGCCGCTCAAGACGCAGCCGAAGCGGAAGTGCCAACCCAGGTAGAAGTCTGGGTGAAAATTATTGAGTTTCAGGCCTCGAAGGGTGTCGAGACAGGGCTGAGCGCCTATTTCGCGAAACTGCCGCGGGCCCGACCTTTTGGCCGCGTGGAGTTAAGCGGCAACGCCATCGACAATGCCGATCTCACCTTCCCCACAAACTTGGGTTCCAGCATCACGGTCTTTCTGGATCGATTACGCATCGGGGAAGGGGACTTCGAGTTCGTTCTCCAGGCTCTGGTAGATGAGAACCGCGCGTTTATTCTTTCACAACCACGAATTGTTGTGCCTATCAACCGGGATCCAGGCGAGGACGCTGTGGGATCGCAGGTCAAGACGACCCAAGATATTCCGTACGAAAATACGCAAATCGTCGGCAACACGCCTATCCAGATTACGTCGTTTAAGGAGACGGGAGTCTCGCTGACCATCATGGCCAAGGATTTAATTGACGACGATGGAGACCCGAACACGCGCGACGATACGTATATTCGCCTTAACCTTGAAGTGAACGTGACAGAGGAAGGCCAGCGCATCGTTGTGGCGTTGGATGATCTGAGATCGGACGAAGGGGATGCCCGAATTTCGGTGCCGGAATTTGTGACACGGACCCTGAAGACGGAAGTGTGGGTTCGCCCCGAACAGACTCTAATTCTAGGCGGACTCTACCGAAACCAGGAGAGCAATAGTCTGTCGACGCTGCCCTGGGTGGCTCAGACTGAAGATCTGGCTATCGGTCTCGCGGAACGCTTTATCCCCGGAAACTTTCTTTTCTCTCCAATTTCCTCGACCATCGGCAACCGGGCGGCGAACAAGAACCGGCGGGAGTTGGTCTTCATTCTCAAGGCCCGCATTTGGGAGCCGCGATTTAGCCTTATGGATACCTTCTCTTTTGAGGATGATTCAGAGACCCGGGGTTCAAAATCTCCCACCGATATGATCACCGAAGTATTAGAAGGCCTCGCCGAATTGCCTCAGGGCCTCGCCGGAACGGACGACGAAGATGATTCGATAGACGCGAACTTGGGAGGGATCCGGCAGTGAGGCGCGGCGCGGTTTCGAGCGCTCTCTTGCTGTTTCTTTTGGTATTTCCGAATGCGGTCGGGTATGGAGACGATGCAGAAGAACAGCCGGAGCCCTCGCAGGAATCGGATCAGGAATCGGACCAGGAACCGGACCAGGAACCGCCCCCCCCCGCAGGTCCTCTCAGTGTCCGCCAAGTGCAGCTTCATGTTTGGATTAGCGAGACGACGGAGCAAGGCCTGCGTGCGCTCGGAGCTGAACTCAACTACACCCGATTCGTCGATGGCGTCGAGAATCCGACGGATTCCGTACAGCAAATAGTAACGGATGTTTTTGACCAAAGTGAATCTACGTTCGGCGTCACGTTGCCCGCGCCCGATCAAACCCAGTTCCCCCCGCCGCTGAGACCGGACCGGGATCCGGAAACGAGCGGGATTCAGACGCAATCCGGTGCCGGCCTGAATTTCACGCTCATCAAGGACGATCACGGAACCATCAACGGCGTCTTCCGCTCTATCGAACAGAAGGGGGATGTCGATCTATTTTCGAAACCAGAAATTCTGGTCATCGACGGGGTGAATGCTGAAATATCGGCCGGAGGTCAAGTTCCTTTCCAAGGGCTCAGCACAGAGAAGAGGACGGCCGAAACCAAGTTGGATGTCAAGTTCATCGATATTGGCGTCAACATGTCGATTACGCCCAGGATCATTTCGGATGATTTCATTGAACTCGATATCGAGGAGTTGAACGTCAAAGATGTCACGCGCTTCGAGAATATCCGCGGTATCGACCTGCCCGTGGTTTCAGAACGCTCTCAGACCGGTGTGGTCATCGTGCCCAACGCCCAGACCTTTATTATCGGCGGGCTGTCCAACCGCGTCATCCGAAAATCCGAGCGCCGCGTCCCGCTGTTAGGGCGGGTTCCCCTCCTGGGTGTCGCCTTTCGCGGCCGCGACTCGGAAGTATTTACAAACCACATCCTCATGTTTGTGCAACCCACGATTGTTGATCTGCGGGCCATGTCGCCCGAGGCCACCAGTGCCCTGCAATTTTGGCGCAGTGGTGGGTGGAAGAATAAGGGGCGCATCGAGCAGGAGATTCGCCGACTCGAGGAGGATTACAGATGAACGCGATCCGGTCCTACCGGGTTTGACCTCTCTCCCCCATCCGTATCATGATGCCCGGCTATGATTTCTTCGTCGATGAAAGCGTTCGCAAAAGACTGGGGGCCCGCGGTTGCTACGGGCACGGGCCTCGCCCTCACCTTTCCGAGATGGGGCTGTTTTCCTTTGGCGTGGTTCGCGCTGGTACCGCTGATCACGCGCTGCCGGTCGATAAAGCCCGCCCAGGCCGCCTTGCACTTCTACGGCGCCGGTTTACTTTTTAACCTGCTCGTTCTTCAATGGCTCACCGCGAATATCTATTGGGCCGGCGGCTGGGCAACCATTGGATACGTGTTGTTATGCATGTACCTTGCCTCCTACTGGGCGGCGCTCGGCGCGGCTTGGGTATGGATCAAGGAAAGCCCTGGGCCCGCCGGTGGACCGATTACCTTTGCGCTACTTTGGGTGGCGATGGAGTTCGCTCAAGCCCGACTGTTTACCGGCTTCGGTTGGCTGGCTCTCGGATACGCGCACGCGCGTGACCTGCTCCTGCTGCAGTGGGCATCGGTGGGAACGGTGTATATGCTTTCCGCTATCGTCGTGTGCGGCAGCGCTTGTCTCGCCTATGCTTTCGTGGAGCGGAAGAACCGGGGTCGCTACGCAGCGGCGGCGCTCTGCTTGGCCGCGCTAAGCCATGGCGCCGGCTGGATGATGCTAGAGGATCCCGACATGACCTTGGGGGATCCCGAAACGGCCCCTTCCCCACTCGTGGTGGGGATCTTTCAATCGAATTTTTCGGTGGAGATGAAGCAGGATCGATCCTTCCATGTGGAGATGGTTCGACGGGCCGTCTCTGCGTCTCGGGTGCTGGCGGAGACGAAGAACACGGATCTGATCGTATGGCCGGAAGCGCTAGTCGTAAATGGGCTTGAGCGTTTTCCGGTCCAGGAGATGGTGACGGAATTCGCGCGCGACGCCGACACGGATCTCTTCACGGGCTCGGATCGCGTTGAGCGGGAGTCCGGCGAGTTTTATAATTCAAGCTACCTGATAAGCCGGGAAGGCGAGATTATGGGCCACTACGACAAGATGCATCTCGCGCCGTTTGGAGAATACTTCCCCTTTAACGATCTGCTCCCCTTCGTCTCGGCGCTCGTGCCGGGGGTCGGCGGGATGGAAGCAGGCGACGAGGTGGCGCTATTCGAGGCGGGCGACCGGAGGTTTGGACCGCTCATCTGTTTCGAGGTTCTGTTTCCGACGATGGCCGAGGAACTCCGCAGCCGTGGCGCCGATTTCCTGGTGGTCATCACGAACCTGGGTTGGTTTGGACAGAGCAATGCCATCCCTCAGGAACTGGAAATCGCCCGGGTGCGGGCCGTCGAGACCCGGCTCCCGCTGATTCATGTGGCAAACACGGGCATCTCGGGGATGGTTGACCCGTGGGGGCGCTTCACCGCTGTGGACGGCCTCGTAGATGAAGAGGGCCGCTATCGCGAGTTTGTCGATACGCCCCACCCGGAGGAAACGATTCGCATGAGACTGACGGGCGCCTTCCTGATACCCGAGCCGGGGCGTCGGCCGTTGCCCATGAATCCGGGCCTCTTCCCATGGATCGCCGTGGCCGCTTTGTTGGCGGTCGTATGCGCTTCGCTTGTGTGGCCGACCGCGACGGTGGCCGCCGGTGGCCGTGGCTAGCCGGGTACACGAGCATTCCCGCTTCGCGGCCATTTTCGCCGGGGGTACTATGGTGAGCCGCGGGCTCGGTCTGGTCCGGGATATCGTTCTTACGGTGCTGCCGACCGGGTCGCGGGACGCCTTCTTCTTGGCCTTCCGTTTGCCGAACATGCTGCGTGATCTGGTGGGAGAAGGCGCGGCCAACGCGGCCTTCGTACCCGTCTATTCGGAAACGCTCGCGAAAAAATCGGAAACGGAATTTCGAGAACTGGTCGCTTCGGCCATGTCCGCGATGGTGTTGATCCTCGCCGCCATGACGGCTCTAGGTGTATTTCTGATGCCCTACTTATTGGAGGGAATCACCCGCCTCGAAGGGTTAACCGCTGCCACTCCACCGACTCCCGAGCGAGTCGCCTTCCTGGTTTCGCTCGCGCGCTGGACATTCCCCTATCTCTTCTTTATTGGCCTGTCGACCTTCGCGATGGGGCCACTCATGTCACTAAAACGCTACGGTTCATCGTCGTGGTCTCCGGCGCTACTCAACCTAGGTCTTATCGTAAGTTGCCTACTGTTTCGCGAAGAATTCACCGACCCCGCGTACGCGCTTGTTCTGGGCGTATGGCTGGGAGGGGTGGCGCAGTTTCTAGCGCAATACGTATCGCTCGGTAAGGCGACCGGAGTGTGGTTTCCGAGCTTCAAGTTGAGGCATCCGCAGCTTGTAGTCATATTTGGGTTGTTGCTGCCCGTGCTCGTGGGCCAATCGGCGGGCGAGGTGAATAAACTTATGGATGCGCTTTTCGCCGCGAGCCTGGTCGAAGGCACGCAAAATGCCCTCTGGTACTCAAATCGACTCGTTCAATTGCCGCTTGCGGTATTCGGTATTGCGACATCCGTAGCCATTCTACCCAGCCTTTCGCAGTCAGCCGCGCGCGAAGAATTCACGGAGATGCGCCATACCCTTCTACACGGCTTCCGGCAGAGCTTCTTTCTCGTGTTTCCATCGATGCTTGGGCTGATGGTCTTGAGTCGCCCCTTGGTCAATCTCCTGTTTGAGTGGAATGATTTCGACGCAAACGACACCCAAATGACATCGACGGCGCTGATCTACTATGGCGCGGGCCTGCTTTCGTTTTCGTGGATCAAGGTCGCAGTCACCGGCTTCTTCGCCATGAAAGACACACGGACACCCGTCATAATTGCATCGGTTTCGATGCTGCTGAATATTGGCCTGAATATTCTGCTCGTCGGCCCCATGCAGTATCGAGGGCTCGCGCTCGCAACGACAATTTCCTTCAGCGTGAACGCGGTGCTTCTACTAATATTTCTCGCAAGACGCACCGGCCTCCGCCTCGACCGCGAGACAGCCCTGTCGTTAGCCAAGTCCTCCGCGGCGGCGGCAGCCATGGCCCTCGTCGCATGGCTCTGCCACCAACAGCTCGCCTCCCTGCTCAGCGGAGACGCTCTCTACACGCGAATAGCCGTCACCCTGTTGCCCATCACAGCCGCGGCAGCCACCTACGCGGCAATCTGCCACCTCCTTCGCGTGCCGGAATTAAGCCATTTCGTAGCAGGGATACGGGGGCGACATTAGCCCATATATTCGAAAGAGTTGCGAAGAATAATTTTCATTATATGCATTCCCACGGAGGGCCGTGGGAACGAGAAGCAACTCGCGACTGCTCACTGGGCTGGAATTGCCCCAAGAACATCCCCCTTGATCCCCCCTTCAAAGGGGGACTTGGCGATATCCGAGAGACCAGAGTCCCCCTTTGAAGGGGGGATCAAGGGGGATGTTGCACTTATTTCTTGCCCATGCGTCCGCGTGGGAACGAGAGGCAATTTAAGGCGATCCACGAATTGCCGGAGCATGTCGTAATAAACACACAGTATTTGCAATTTCGCCTTTTTTGGCTTAAAATATAGCGGTGTCTGGTGTTGTTCTCCGCCTAATGAAGATTGGCGACTTCACATTTGGGGGAGCTTTCGACTCGTTACCGCGCCATGCGGTCAGACCCGCCCGAGTGCCCCAGCAGAGTCCGGGGGTGCGGATCGATACCAAGAGACCCTTGGCGAACCCTAACGCCGCCACGTCAGCTTACTCGGCCTCCCAGAGCATTTTCGATATCGCCGGAATGAACAAAAACGGAGAATTTTGAATGACGCAAGCATTTAGTGGAGTGAGGGTTATCGACCTGTCAAACCGCCTGTCCGGCGCGTACGCGGCGCGGATGTTTGGCGACTACGGCGCGGACGTAATACTGGTCGAACCACCAGAAGGCCACGCGCTCCGGCACGAAGCACCCTTTTTAGATAACGATCCCGATCCCGAAAATTCGATAATGCATGCCTACGCGAACTGGAACAAACGTTCAATCGTTGCCAAGGACGCCCCAGAACTTGCCGAAATCATCAGCACCGCCAATGTCCTTATCACCACAGATCTCCCTCCATGGAATGACGATCTCGTTGCAGCCCTCAAAGCCTTGCCCTCGGACGCCATACACCTCTCGATAACCCCGCACGGCCTGACAGGGCCGCTCGCGTCGGTGCCCGGCAACAATCTAACCACATGCGCGCGCACGGCGTGGGCACCTCTTAATGGACTGCTTGATGAGACCCCACTCCAACTGCCCAATCATCAATCAGGCTACACATCTGGCGTCGCGGGATTTGTTGGCGCGATGGGCGCTTTGTTTCGCGCCAACCAAACGCACGTCGGAGAGCGTGTTGACGTCAGCGAGCTGGAAGCCATGGCGATGACAAACGCGCCCTGGGCTATATTGAGCGAATTCAAAGGCCAGAAAGATGCCGCCCATGGTCCCCACGGTCCCCGCATCCGGGGGAAGGCGGCCCCCTTGTATACAGCCGGCGACGGACAGTTAAATTTGGGCATTGCCGATTGGCCCAATTGGCGCGATTCGATGAACTTTTTGGAGTTGCCCGATCTGGCAGTGAATCCGGTGTATGAGCCCTACTTCGGGCGTCATGAGACCGATCTTGATCCGGTTAAAGCCACGGTGGCGGAAGCGGTCTCCCGTCGGAAGAAGTGGGAGATTTTCCATGGCTTGGCCGATCTGCGCTGCATTTCGGGCGTCGTTCAAAATTCCCAGGAGGTGCTCGAAAACGAGCATTTTAACGCGCGAAAGTTTTTCGTCGAAACGGAGTTTAAGGGTCGAAAAATGCGAGCCCCTGGGCCACCGGTAAGACTCCACGGCACCCCGTGGCAACACACGCGGAGCGCGCCGACCCTGAACGCGGACCGCGATTCAATCCGCTCTGAGATCAAGGTCGCCGATACGAAAGAACGGGCCCCTTCCCCATCCCCCAATGGAAAAGCCGCGCTGCCTCTCGCCGGCGTTCGGGTGCTTACCTTCACTCAGGCCTGGTCCGGCACATTCGCCACGGAACTCTTAGCCTTGCTGGGCGCGGATGTCGTTCAGGCCGAGGCATGCAAGCGGCCCGATATCTGGCGTGGCAAGGGGTCTCCGGTGCTTGCCGGGGTTGTCAATCCCGACATCGAGCAGAACCGTCTGAATTGCAACGGCATGTACAACAGCGTCAACCTCAACAAGCGCGGGATCACGTTGGACATGAAGAGTCCAAAGGGCAAAGAAATATTCTGGCAAATGCTCCCCCACTTCGATATCCTCGCGGAAAACTTCAGCCCACACGTCATGGAAAGCTGGGGAATCACGCTCGATACGTTGCGTGAACATCGCAAAGACATCATATTCGCCTCGCTCTCCGGCTACGGGCTGCAGGGACCTTATTCTGAATATGCCGCGAATGGCTCGACCACCGAACCCATGGGCCTGCTTTCCTCCGTTCACGGGTACGAAGGCGATCCCGGTATGAATACCGGCGGCTTGCTCCCCGACCCCGTCTGCGCCTACCACTATGCGTCGGCAATGCTCGTGGCCCTCAATCACCGCCAACGGACCGGCGAAGGACAGCGGATCGACTTGTCGATGATGGAGGCCTTCGCGGTGCAATTTGGCGACGCCGTACTCGAATACGAGGCAAACAAGGATATCCGGAAGCCCCGCGGGAACAGTCACCCCACATTTGCGCCGCACGGTATCTACGCGGCAAAGGAGTCTCAATGGCTGGCAATCGCCGCGGAAACAGACGCGATGTGGCAGTCACTCGCCACCTACATGGGCACCCCAGCGTTGGCGGATGATCCTCGCTTCAACTCAATCCAATCCCGACAAGAACATCGCAAGGAACTTGACGTAATCATGGAAGATTGGTCTAAGGACCGCGATCCGGCCGAGGAGGAGAAGAAGCTTGGGTTGCTGGGGATCTGCGCGGCCCGGGTTGTTCCGTTTGTCGAAGCCTATCGCAAGCCCAACGAGCAGTTTCTCGCCCGTGATTTCTTTGTTCCCGTTACGCACCCCGAGTCCGGCACCCATTTGTATCCGCGCGTACCGTGGCATCTCCCAGGAACGGAGGAACTGCCGCTGCGCCATTCGCCGCGATTTGGCGAACACAGCGCCGAGGTCTTCAAAGAGGAAGCGGGTATCAGTGACGAAGAGTACCAGGAGCTGATCGAGGCCGGCATTACAGGTACCGAGCAAACGCAGTAGAGGGGTTCAGACCAAGGATTCTTTCCTGCCATTGCGAGTCAGAACCCGCTTCGCGGGAAATTGAGATAAGAACAGAGGCGAGGACCGGGTGCCACCGTCAAACTTGTTTGGAGGTGCGGGTAACGGGACATCACATCACCACCAAACAAGTTT
>JAPYPO010000506.1 GCA_029937645.1 Candidatus Hydrogenedentota bacterium | reverse complement strand
GGATGGCGGGCAGCCTCTGAAGGAGGCGTCCAGCCTGACGACCGAGCGCGATGTGCGCAGCCATGAAATTGGAGAAAGAGTGTATCGCGCGCTTAGCGTGTTATCGCCCTCGCAAAAGACGGTGTTCGTCTTGCGGCACTACGAGGGATTGGCTCTCGCGGAAATTGCGCCCGTGTTGGGGTGCACCGTTGGGAGCGTCAAGGTCCATCTATTCCGGGCCTTGAAGAAAATGAAAAAAGAACTTGCGGATTTCCGCGATTGATTCGAAAACCCGACGGGTTGACGACGCACGGAGGATGTTAAACGATGCTTGCCTGCTGGAAAGTTCGCGGACTACTCGCCGCGTCAACATACGAGGAATTGAACCCGGAAGATCAAGGGCTCCTGGACGCGCACCTCAGCGGTTGTGAACGCTGTGCCGAGAAGGCGACGGCGTTCCGCGCGCTGAAATCCGCCGTACCCGTGGACCCGGTTTCACTCGAAACCGATCTCTTGCCCTCCATCCAACGCGCGCTTAACGAACCGCCCGCCAGCGAATTTGTCTTTCGCCCCATGCCCATGGCAGCCGGATTTGCCGCCCTTGCCTTCGTAGGCGTATCGGCGTTCATGCTGTACCCCTCCACCACCACGGAGCCTTCGACGAACGCCGACGCCCCGGTCTCCCCGGCGGCATCGCTCCTCGAGGGTGCCTTTGCCGATGCCGAAAACCTTGAGGATCAGCGAGACTACACGGCGGCGTACCTCCTTCTGGTCGATGCAGTCTCCAGCCATCCCGGCGATATCCGCGCCGGCGAGGCCCAGCAACGACGTGCCGATTTGGTCTTCGCTGAATTGAAAATATATTCTGAGGCCTTAATCGCTTACCAGGCATTGCGCTCGGACTATGGCGACGTGTGGCTCGCGAACGTCGAACATAACTTCATGCGCTTGAATATGCTGGAGGAAAGCTCGCGCGCCGACACCGGCTTCGCATCGCTCTATCAATTGGACGCCGCGCGGGCCTCAGGCGAATTCGAGGCCTACGAGGAACTCGTAGGCCAGAATCAGCTCACCTATGTCGCCGACTTGGCCGTGGTGGAAATGACGCAATTGAAACTCGAAGCGGCCGACGACGTAGCCGGTGGCGACTATGTAACCGCCATGGAGGCAGCGCTCAATAGTTGCTCAAACCCCGCCGCTATCGCCATGCTCAAGTACAAGCTCGCCGATGTGATTCGCAACGGCGACGGTGACCTCGAACGCGTTCAGGCGCTCTACGAAGCGGTGGCTGAGGACGACACCTATCCCGCCCTAGCAAGCCTCGCCCAACAATCCCTGCGGGCCATGGCAACGCGCTAGCCCGGTTATCTCAACGCGCTGGACACTCCACGCATGAGGCGCGTTTGCCGGGACTGTCGAATCCGTGGTAACATGTTGATATACAAGGTTGTTATGAAATTTAGGAGCCTACGGTTTGTCTGCCTCGACCGCCTTTGAAAAACACCTTCTCCGCGAGGAGTTGGTCACGCAAGAAAAGCTCGAACGCGCCCTCGCCGAAGCCGAAAAAAATGGCGTGTCCCTCGTCGAAGTCATCGAGCAGCTCGGCTACGCCACCGCCGAAGCCCTCTATCAATCGCTGGCCCGGTTTTGTGACATGCCCTACGTCGTGCTCTCCAAGGAAGACATTCCCGCCGAGGTCACCGATAAAATTCCCGCCCGCTTCGCCTCCCACTACAATTTCGTGCCGCTCAGCCTCCAAAATGGGAACGTCGTCGTCGCCGTCAGCGATCCCCTGAACTCCCATCTGCTGGACGACATCCGCTTGGTCCTCAAAAAACGCGTCAAGGCAGTCGTCGCTACGCCCGATGAAATCGGCAAAGCCATGAAAGCCCTCTACGGCGTCGGTGCCGACACCGTCGAGCGAATTCTCAGCGATGCCGACAGCGTTGGTTCCGTCATCAACATTGAGGCGACCAGCGCCGGCATGGATCTCGGCGACGAGACCATCGACGCCTCGATCATCAAGTTCGTGAATGAGGTCCTTTCAGAGGCCATCGATTCCGGGGCGACAGACATCCATATCGAGCCCTTCGAGGACGAACTGCGCGTCCGCTACCGCATCGACGGAATTCTCCACCAAGTGCCAACCCCGTCCACGATTCGCGGTTTCCACGCCGCGATCGTGTCACGCGTCAAAGTGATGGCCAATCTAAACATCGCCGAAAAGCGTATGCCTCAAGACGGAAAAATCATCGCCAACATCGGGGACGGCAAGTTCGATTTGCGCGTTTCCATCCTTCCCACGCCTCACGGAGAAGCCGTCAACATTCGTGTATTGAGTCGGGCGTCCATGTTCATGACGCTAGAGGATCTCGGGTTTCTCGAAGCAGATCTCAATCTGTTCAACGGGTTCCTTACCCGCCCCCACGGCATCGTGTTGGTAACCGGTCCGACCGGAAGCGGAAAGACGACCACGCTCTACGCCTCGCTCAATAAAATAAACGACATGGAGCGCAAGACCATCACCATCGAAGACCCGATCGAGTATCAGCTCAAAGGCATCACGCAGATGCAGGTGCTGCCCCAGATCGGCTTCGACTTCTCGATGGGACTGCGCAGCATGTTGCGGCACGATCCGGACATCATGATGGTCGGTGAGATTCGGGACTACGAGACGGCCGAGATGGCGATTCGTTCCAGCCTGACCGGTCATCTGGTATTTAGCACCCTCCACACCAACGACGCAGCGGGTGCCGTAACCCGGTTGATGGATATGGGCGTCGAGCCCTTCCTCATCGCAAGCACCATGATCGCCTCCATCGCCCAGCGCTTGGTGCGGCGCGTGTGCCCGAGCTGTTCGGAGCCCTACCAGCCCACGGCGGAAGAATTCGCCGAGCTGCACGTCAGTCCCGAAGAAATTGCCGACGCAACATTCAAGAAAGGCAGTGGCTGCGACCGCTGCCGCCACACCGGCTACAGCGGGCGCGTGGCGATTTACGAGATTCTTCCGTTCAGCACCGAGATAAAAGAGCTCACCGTGCAGCGGGCGACTTCGGCGGCCATCAAGAACCTGGGCCAAAAACTTGGCATGAGAACCCTGCGCGATTCGGGGTGGCTGCGCGTCAAGAGCGGCCT
>JAPYPO010000026.1 GCA_029937645.1 Candidatus Hydrogenedentota bacterium | reverse complement strand
GGATACACCGTATCATCGATCACGATGGCACGGCGGATGATCCGGGCGGCATCGAGAAATGGATTCGCCTCGGGCAGGCGATGGGGTTGACGCGGCCCGAGGTAACGGACGCGCGCCTTTTGCCGGGGGTCCGCTATTCGGTGGATGCTTATGTCGAGTTTGTCCGCACAAAGCCTTGGCTTCAAGCCTGCGCGTCGTCGTTGACGGAACTGTTCGCGCCGAAACTGATGGCCAAACGGCTCGCCGCCTTTGAAAAGCATTACACATGGATCGATCCGGAAGCGCTTGCCTATTTCCGCGCCCGCCTCACGCAGGCTCCGCGCGACAGTGATTACGGCCTCGCGCTGATTCTGGAACGCTACAAGACGCGGGAGCAACAACAGTTGGCGCTCGACGCGTTGGACTTTAAGTGCGACCTTCTCTGGGCGCAACTGGATGCGATCTATTATCACTGTGTAAACCCAACGAGGGAGTAGGTTTTCGTGGAATCGGCCAAGCCCGTTACGCATCCTATATTGGCGCGTTTCGCCCGATATCGCTGGGATAAAATTCGGGAGCAGCACCAGGTTGTCTTTCCCGAGGGCGTCCTTGTGGTCAACGACTCAAGCGCCGAAATCCTTGCGCTGATGGACGGCCGTAGCGAGGATGGTATTGTCGAAGCGCTCGAAGACAAACACGGCGCACCGGAAATCCGTGAAGACGTACAAGAATTTCTCAAAATCTTATTCCTGAAAGGCCTCCTGGCAAATGGCAACAACCACAGTCGATAGGCCCATGGCGCTCTTAGCGGAGTTGACGTACCGCTGCCCGCTCCAGTGTCCCTATTGCAGCAACCCGGTTGAGTTGGGAAAGTACAGCGAGGAACTGGACACGGAAACGTGGCTGCGGGTGTTGCGCGAGGCGGCGGATCTGGGGGTGGTGCAGGCGCATTTCTCGGGTGGCGAACCGCTGTTGCGTAAGGACTTGGCGGAACTTGTGCGTGAGGCCCGCGCACTCGATATCTACACGGATTTGAGCACGGGCGCCACGCTCGCAACGAAGGAGCGTCTGGCCGAATTGAAGGAAGCCGGGCTGGACGGCCTCCAGCTTAGTGTGTTAGATCCACGCGCGGATCAGAATGACTGGCTCGCGGGCACGAAGTCTTTCGAACAAAAATGCGCGGCCTTCGAGTTTGCGAAGGAATTGGATTTCCCGGTCACCCTGAATATTGTGCTTCACAGGCATAATCTGGATGCTATCGAGGAAATCATCGCGCTGGCGCGGGACTGGGCCGTGGAGCGTGTCGAATTTGCTCACGTTCAATATACGGGCTGGGCCTACGAGAATCGCGCGGCGCTGTTGCCCACGCGGGCGCAGCTTGAGCGCGCTCAGCTATTGGTATCGGCCTTCGAAAAAGAAGTGGCTGGACAGATGCGCGTTCTGCATGTGCTGCCTGATTATTACCAGGACGTGCCCAAGGGCTGCCTGCAAGGATGGGGAAGCGTTTTCCTAACGGTCGCGCCGGATGGGGCCGTGCTGCCGTGTCAAACGGCCCGAGAAATCCCCACGCTTGAGTTCCCTAACGTAAAAACTCAAGACCTCGAGTCGATCTGGTTCCACGCCCCCGTCTTCCAGAAATTCCGGGGCACGGATTGGTTGCCCGAGCCCTGCCGCGATTGTGAGAGAAAAGAAATCGACTTCGGGGGCTGCCGCTGCCAGGCGTTCCTGCTCACGGGCGATGCGGGAGTGACCGATCCGGTCTGTACGCAATCGCCGCACCACCAACTCGTCGAGGCGGCGATCGCCGCAGCAAGCGAGCCCAGCACGGATTTTCAGTATCGCGTCATGCGAAGATGACCTGCGGCACCTCAAGCGGCTCAAGCACCTCAAGCGGCTCAAGCACCTCAAGCGGCTCAAGCACCTCAAGCGGCCTGTACCGGAAGATCTGGGTACTCGCGCTGCCTACGGTCGCGTACAGCCTCATCGAGATGAGCCTGGGGCTTACCGATCTATTCATGGTTCGCTCCTACGGTGAGGCGGCAACGGCCGCGCTCGGGCTAGGCCGTCAGGTAACCTTCCTCCTCGACTCGACGATTTATGCGCTATCTATTGGCGTTGTAGCGCTCATCAGTCAAGGCCTCGCGAAGGGCGGCGCAACTCGGAAGGTCGAGAAAATCGTGGCCCAGAGCATCCTCTCCATTGCACTGGTTTCGATCTTTCTTGGCGGGCTCGGAGCTGTTGCGAGCCGCCCCATTCTCTCCGCGCTGCAGGCCTCTGCCGATACCGTGGACTACGGCGCAAGTTATCTCCAGATCTATTTTATAAGCGCCTTGTTTTTTGGCGTCAACAGTGTTGCTGCCGCCATCTTCCGCGCGGCGAAGGACCCCTGGATTCCGCTCTGCGTGGTCGTTGCAATGAGCGTGATTAATATCCCGCTCAACTACTGGCTCATCCACGGCGGTCTTGGGATGCCTGCGTTCGACGTGCGTGGCGCGGCGCTCGGAACGTTCGTCGCGCGGGTCCTCGGTTGTGTGATCTTTCTCGTCCTGCTGCTGCGGGGACGCGACGGTGTGAAATTGGTTGTCTCGGACGCACTGCGTGTGGACATCGGCATAATCCGCCGCATATTCCGCGTCGGCCTCCCCATCGCCTACGCGGGTGCCTTGCGCAACAGCGCGCGCCTGGTATTCCTGAGCGTTGCGGGGTTCAGCGCGCTCGGCGTGTCGATACACGCGGCCATCGGCTTGGGCCTCCAGGTTCGACTGTTGAGTGTCCTGCCTGCGCTCGCTTTTCAGGTCGCTACGGCCACGTTGGTCGGCGATGCGATAGGCCGAGGCCAGCCCGATGAGGCGGAACGTATTGGGCAACGCAGTATTGTGTTGCTCGGCGGGATCATGTTCGTTATGTGTGGGCTCATTGCCGTGTTCGCGGATCCGCTGGCGCGTGTCTTTATCGTAGACAAGGAAGCCGCGGCGCTCGGCGCACAGGTGCTTCGCTGGTTCGCCCTCGGGCAGTTCTTCAGTTCGATGACCATCGCGGTTCAGGGCACACTTGCAGGCGCGGGCGACACAAAGCCCGTGGCATGGGCCATGTTCGTATCGCAGTGGCTCGTGCTCGTACCCGCTGCGTACATTCTGCTCACCCTGTTCCACCTCGACCCGCTTGGGCTGCTTTTGTCGTGGGCCTTCGCCCCCCTGCTCGCGTTTCTCATGTTGTACCTGCGATTCTTCGGCGGCAAGTGGAAATCCATCCAAGTTTAAGTTGAGGCCGATGGATCGGAAGGATTTCCTATCGCCATTGCGAATCGGAAGCCGCTACGCGGGAAATTGGGTTGAGAGAGGAACCGCGAATAGACACGAATTGTGAAGACATTCGTGTTTATTGGTGTCCATTCGTGGTTCAACAGCGGGAATGCGCCTCAGACGATTTTCAGAGTCCGAGATTCAATCACGGACCCAATATCCACGGCGGTTTATTTCCAGTGATGAAATCAAAGTAACTCGACCAAGGGCCCCAATTCTGATGCTCTGGGCTATCCGGATCGTCGGGATCTTCATCGTGTTTCTGTCGAACGCGCCAGCTAACCTTTAACCCGGCTCCAGGCAAAGATTGATTCGGCAGGCTTTTCCAATGATGACGATGCTTAGCATCCTTCGTGACCCACTTATCCACAAGCTTGTTCTTGTTGTTGTTGCTCCGATCGTTTACGTAAGCCTCGTACTGCCACGTGATCGCCGGAGGACCATTCGGGTGCCTGTCTGCCTCAAACAGGGTTGATTTACGGTTGAGCAATTTGATTCCCTTTGAAGGGCGCCTCAACATTGGCCGAAGGCTTTGCGGGCCACAGTGGGCATTGCCGTCTGCAACAATGACTACAAATTTATTCCAGGGGCTCCTTCTTTTGACCGTTGGATCCCTATCATCTATTGCCCTGACGGACCATTGGTAGGTTTTGCCTTCCACCAGTTCTGGAAAGCCGGGCATCGCGCTCGCACATTGGGGCGCTGCGCTTCTTGCAATCCACCTGAAAAGCTTATTGGGTGCGGGTTGATCGTCGTAGACGACGTACTCCAACCCGATGAGGGGGCCGGGGCCGTTGTGTTTAACGGAGAACTCTGGATACGGACCGGTACCCACGCTATCGGGAAGAGGCGATAGCGGGGAAGGCTTCTTCAATTCCTGACCGTCGGCGACGCCGGCCATCGCCAGCACACACAGCAAGCAGCCTAGCTGGCCAAAGTTTTGGTTTTGCACGAGAAAACTAAAAGTCATTTTCCGCTCCCAATCACATTCGAATGTTGAATACACTTGCCGAAATTCGCGTAAGCGCCAGAACGGAGTTGCAATTTAACCTCGAATCCACCGAAGCCCGCTTATTCGATACCGATAATTAGTGCCTGTTTCGGAAAGCGGTTTTCAACACGGAATAAGAACAAGACGGTCATTCTGAGCGAAGCGAAGAATCTCTTGAACCTGTTGATTCGCTTTCAGTAAGAGATCATTCGCTACGCCCAGGACGACGGCGTAGGCGCCCTTTTTCTGGCGCCAGCAGCCCTTTCCGCAACAAGAACTAATTAATAAGGTGGATAGCGTTAATTCGTATACCATATATAGGAATGCTTATCAAATTCGCGAGCAGTACCGCACCGGTAGATACCGCGCGCAGAGCGTTCTCTCTGATGCCGGAATCTTGGGGATTTGAATCTTATTTTTGCTCCGAGGGTCCCCGCCAAGGATACCGCTGGGGTTGCCTTCTCGGCCCGAAGAGTTTAGTGTGGGGCCGTAGGTGAATCAGGGGAGGATGACGATATGAAATTAAACGGGTCGCTCAGTGGGGTGTTGATATTTTTCGTGACCGTGCTTGGGAGCATCGTGTCCGGTTGTATGGGCGGTGGCGTGAGTGGCCCGCCGTCCATCAACGCTTTATCAAACACCTACAATCCTGTCAAGAATCCGGAAGCGTATACCGTCCTCCCCAAGGGTCAGCCGATGGATTGGGTGACGGCGATTCCGGGTCAAGGGTACAAAATTCAAATTGAAGGAGTCGTCCAAAACGCGAGGCGGGCCGATATGCAATGCCTCTGGACTCCGGTTGATCATGCGCACAAGGCGCTGGGACCCGCCCGACGGGTGCGCCCGGCTGACGCGTTGCCTGGGTTGGTCATCGAGCGAATTGGGCCAAATGAACACTCCTTCTCTCTCCGCATTCTTTCAGGATATCAATTCCCCTTTCTTGGGGAACGGCTTGAAATCGTGGTCACGGATGACGACTCTGACTATGAGGAGCGTATTCTCGTGGTGCCACGGACGGGAAATCCTTGATCCGACGGAGGGCCTCGGCGGCGGTATTTAAGGGATAACCTCGGGCCGGATGTGGCGCGTCCCCTCCTCGAACCTCCCGCCCACCCTGTGATACCATGCCGCCCATGACCACCACGCTAAACCTTTCCTCGCTCTACCAGCTCATCGAGGGTCCGCTGGAAAAAGTGCGCACCCAGGTAAACCGGGAATGGACGGAAGCTTTCCGCCTTGTCTATGGCCCCTCCGCCACGCCGCCACACCTGGGCGGTAAACTGATGCGCCCGGCGGCCTGTTTGTTGTCTGCGGGCGTTGCTGGAGCCGATGATCTCGACTACTTCGTCGACATGGCCTCCTCCATGGAATTACTCCATTTGGCCTCTCTCGCTCACGACGATGTAGTGGACAGCGCCTATGTCCGCCGGGGGAACGCTTCGCTCAACGCCATCTGGGACAACCACACAGCCGTTCTTGGGGGCGACTTCCTCGTTGCGCGCGCGCTCACCGTGCTCACCGTGTACGATTCGTGCCCCGTGGTCGCCAGCGCCCTGGAATCGATTCACCAAATGGCCGAAGGCGAACTCATCAATTTTGGCGTCGGTCGGGAAAACCTCGGCGAGGCCGACACCATCCGCCTGGCGGAAAAGAAAACGGCAAGCCTGTTCGCCGTCGCATGCTGCACACCTGCGCTCTTGCTGGATCGAGAGTGGCGCGAGCCTCTGCATGCCTTTGGCATGGGCGTCGGCACGGCCTTCCAACTTGTCGATGACATACTCGACATTGAGCAATCGGAATCGACCCTGGGGAAGCCATCGTGCGGCGATGTCGTCGAAGGCAAAGCCACGCTGCCCATCATCTACATGCGTCAAGGGATGGAGGAAGCCGAAGCGGCGCGCCTCAAGGCCATGATAGGAGCCGATATCACTCCGGAGGATCGTGAATGGGTGGCCTCCATGCTGCTGAGCACGGGTGCGCGGGATCGCGCCGACGCCGTCGCCCAAAAGTATATGGACGACGCGCGCACCGCCCTGGACAGCCTCCCTCGAAATGCTTACACGGAAGGCTTATCCGGCATCGCCGATTTCGTGATGGTCCGCGATTCGTAGTTGGCTAGTCGGCGAATAGGACGTTCGCGCTCAGCGGCTCACGCGCCGTTATAGCCGTGTTTGCCGGGACGTCGGGGTCTTCGTAGCCGAAGGAGATTCCGAATAGCACCGCTAAGTCATCCGTAATGCCAAACTCCTCGCGCACTACGTCGGGATACTGCCGCATGCACCCCTGCGCACAACTTGAAACGCCGTGGGCCGTCATCAATAGCATAAGCGTCTGTGCATACATTCCTACATCCAGGGCCACCGTCGCGCCGAAGGCCCGGTTCATGCAAATAAACGCCACATGGGGCGCGTCGAACAGCTCGAAGTTGCGCAGGTTCGCCCGCTTCCGTCCTTCTGTATCGCCGCGTCCAATCCCCATTGCGGAATACATCGCAACGGCGCAGGCAACCTGTCGCGTCCGGTACTCGCCATCGAACTTTCCGGAATAGTCGTAGTCGGGATTTTGCGGTACGCCGTTGGAGGCCAGCTCCGTCAGGCGAGCGCGAATGGTGTTGCGTTTTTCGCCACTGGCTACAAAGACCCGCCAAGGCTGAATATTGCAGTTTGAGGGCGAGCGCTGCGCGGACTCGAATATTTCCTCCAATACCTCGCGGGGCACCGGTTTCTCCAAGTATCCGCGCACGGAACGCCGCGCACGGATGGCCGTTTCCAGCCCCATTTCTGTTTCTACTGTTATCGGCTCCGTGCTCATAGTTCGTCCCGCTCCCGTATTTTGTCGATGTGGTAGCTGTTGAGAAACACTCGTGATCTCATAACTACTTTTCGGTCAAATGTATAAATGTGGGACCGCCGCCCTCAGCGGTCTTTCGCAGCCGGAAAGTCATTGCATGTCACATGACCGCCGAGGGCGGCGGTCCCACATTCAGTTTCTGTAATTTACCCTAAGTTTCTTCCACACACCCGCAGTATGGGCGGAAAAGAAAAACGTACAACCCGAGCTACTCAGGGCGCGTCTTCCTGACCCGCGTCCTCCTGACCCGCGTCCTCCTCTTCTGGGTCATCCGCAGAGAGCAATGCCTTCACCTCCTCCGGTATATCAAATACTCCCGCTTCGAGGTCGACGTTGTGCTCAATTTTCTCTATCACGTTCACGATTTCCTGCCCCATAACCTTTTGCTCGGTGCGATGGGAATAGAGAAGTCCGTCGACTTCCTTGTAGTCCGTAGTAAAGGATTCGATCTCCATTTCCCCGAGTCCGCTGTTAATCGTCATGTTGATCTTCACGTTCAGGTGCGTCTCCTTCGAGATGTAGCTTGTAATGGGCGCGATTCCATCCATTTCCATCACCAGGACGTAGCAGGCTTCCCCATTGACGTCTTCTACGCCGGTACACTTGATAGAACTGAACACATTCGACAAGTCGGAATCATCGAATCGGGCGGAGAAGACGATGAGGGCTCGCTCGGCACCTTCGAGAATTCTTGGTCCCAGCATGGAATTTATTTCCCAGGCGGTCCCATGGGAGAAGCCCTGTTTCACTTGCATCATGTTGGGGATATTGATCTCGATCAAGGTATCGGCAGGGCGCTTCTGATAGGTCTTTATCGTGCCGTTCATACCCATCGCAGGCATTCCCATGGTTCCGGTGATCACGCGATTCTTCACGTTGGCGAAGGCTTCCTCGCCGCCCATCGCCTTGATACTCATCTTCACGACATCCTCACCGCTCGGCAGCGCCTCATCCTGCGCCAAAGCAGACGGCATACCAATACATGCAGTGGCCAATACCGCCAAGCCGAAGCGGCGTGCGGGCTTCCGAAACGAGTTCATAAGCGATTTCATCGTGTTCTCCTGGTTAATTCTGGTTTTCTTAGGGATTGATAATCCATTCAATGGCGGTCTCAAGCGCGTTATCCCGTCCGCTTAGGAGCGCCTCCTGTGTATGGGGCGATTCCGGCTCCGGCACAACGCCAACGCCTTCAAGCCGCTCGTCATGCATGGTTACATAATCCGCGATGGGATAGTAGAAAAAATCACCGTTAGGCAGTTCCATGAATTGAGCGGGGAGCACGGCGCCAGCCGTTCGCGTTCCGAAGAGCGTCGCGCGGCCCATATCCCGTAGCCCCGCAGCGAAGATTTCGGAGGCCGAAGCCGAAGCGCCGTCAATCAATACCGCCACGCGCCCGGCATAGGCACCCAACCGTGGATTCACAGCGAAATTCAATGTGGTGTCTCGCGTCTTCATAGTGCCTAAGGTGTGGCTTTTCTCGTCTACGAGCCATCCTGAGATTCCCATGGCCATCGCGGGAAGGCCGCCCCCGTTGCCGCGTACGTCGAGGATGATGCCGCGGCAGTCTTGAAAGCCTTTGATCGCTTCTTCGAAGGCCTTCAAAATCGTAAACGGATCCATAAACATGTTAAATGCAAAATAGCCCACGTCCTCGCGCACCCGCGTTGACTTGTACCACACATGGCCGACTGAAAAAATCCCGAGCCGGTAGGAGTTCCCGCGCGGCGCTTCGAGCGCCACGACTTTTTCGATTTGCATCCCAGCTCCATCGTCAAATAGCAGCGACAACGGCGCGCCCACATCGCCGTGCAATAAACCCAATGCGGCCTCCCTCGACGCCAAGGGCTGCATCGTCTTTCCGGCGAAGGTTGACGCGGTTGATTGAATGACCGAATGCAGAGCCCTGCCTTCAACTTCGATCAGCTCCCAACCCAGCGAAATCCCCGCCAGCGCAGCCGGCCCGCCTTCTTCCACCCGGGTAACCAGCGCGCGGCCCTCGATAACGCGTAGATCAAGCCCTGCCGAAGCCTCCCCGCCACCCTCGCCACTCATCGTTTCGTAGATGGCGCTGGGGATGATCGAAAAATGCGACTGCCCGAACCTATCGATCATACTCTTGACGGCGTTGATATATTCGCGTTGTGTGGCAGCCGACTCGACCCTCGGGGCCAACTCTTCGTAGACCGCGTCCCAATCAAATCCGCCAAGATCTGGATCCCAATGCTGATCGCGGATAGTTTCCCAGGCCACACGGAAGGATTCCATATTCAGCGCGCGCTGCGCCTCGGGCAACGGCTCCGGGGCCTCCTCCGGCGCGACGCTATAGTCCAAAGATTCCGCATCGAAGGGGCAAAACTCGTAATCCAACGGGTAATCACGGCGACACTCGCCGCAGGTCTTCCCAAGCCCGGAGGCGTTGTGTTCCGCCTTCGGCCCAAGCCAGGATTCGCGGAACCCGAGAACCTCGTCGCTGACCGCCTTGCCCGCTGCCTCGAAGAGCAGCGCTTCAAGGGATGGATCTTCAGCGAGCACGAGCGTGGCCTTTCGCGATAGTCCGCGTTGCTTGAATTCGATAGACACCGAATCGCCAGGATCCTTCTCCTCCAGCCAATCGTCTAAATCGCTCTGCGAGTACATCGATCGGCCGTTCACACTTTCGATGGTATCGCCCTTGTCGACCCCCGCGATATAGAGCGGCTCGCCCCGCCTCGTGCCCGAGCGTATTCCGATGCCGCCGCTGCTAACCTGCAGCCGGGCGGAACCCAGCCATGCCGCGCCCTGGTTCTTCTTCCGCAGTAGGATTCCTGCCTTGGCCAGGAGGAGTTCATAATCCAACACTTCATGCCCGCGCACGTACTTGGAAAAAAAGTCCAGCGCGAACGCAGGATCCTCTGTCATGTCCGCTAGAATCCGCTCCAAGTCGGCATGGGCGTACGGCCTTTCCCTCGCGCCATGAACCCGCCACACCTCCGCCATATAGGCGTCCAGCGTCGTGCCGTGTTCCGAACGCAGCAGCAAATCCAGGCCCAGCGCGATGGCGTCGCCGAACACATAGTAGGAGAGATAGGCGTTCGCTTTGTTCGTGGGATCGATGGAGGCTGAAGCATCCACAAACGTAGCCTGCGCACTCATCTCGACAGCCGAATACATCGCCCGGCCCGGCGCACTCAAAACGGTCTCGATGCGCTCCGCGAGACCCGCGACGTACCGGTTCACGCTGGTCAACCCCACCCGATGGATGATCAAATCGTCGTAGTAATTGGTAAATCCCTCGCCAAACCACAAATCGCCGGAGGGGTTTGCGGCCTCGAAATCAAAAGGCTCTAGATCGATCGGACGAATGCGCTCGATATTCCACGCGTGAAAAAATTCGTGGGACACTGAGCGCAGATTGCCTAATGGATCATCGGCCAGGGCTCTGCGCGACGTAAGGACAGTCGAGTTCCGGTGCTCCATCGCGTCCCCATGCACATGGGGAAGAAAGTCGGCCAGAAAGGTGTAGCGGCCATAATCGTAGCGAGGAAGTTCACCGTAGATAGCCCTCTGCTCCTGGACGATGCGCTTGGCGAGTTCGGCGTAGATATCCGCATCCTCGTCGGTGCCGTTGTGGTGGAGCGCGATCCGAATCGACTGCGTGCGCCCCCCACTCTCTACCTCCCACGATCGTAGGGAAAAATCGCTCGCCTCGACGGGGCTATCCATAAAGTAGTCGAGCGTGGGCGCGGTGAAGGTGTAGCCGCCTTCGGCGACCAACTGCGTCGCCACGCGCCAGTCGCGGCCACCCAGGTCGATGCTGAGGCGAATGGGGCAATTCTCTAAGCCCCGAGCCCACATGAAGGTGGCGGGCATGTTCAAGTGGCCATGCGTCTCGTCGATACCCGAATAAGTTCCATCCGCCCGGTTGGCGAACAGGGTGTAGGTAACCGTTACCTCTCCTGTATGGCCGCTAATTCGCCACTCATGGGGGGTTGGCCGCGTTACCTCGAGCGCGTTTCCGTCCCCACTCGCCGCATGAAGATTGTAGACATTCTTCGCAAAATTGTGGACCGCGTAACGGCCAGGCGAGGTGCGGCTCATGACCATCTCCAGAGGGAGATCGGGCAAATTTGAAAAGGTAATTTGTATTTCGGCTTCGTGGTGGGCCGCGTTCGGGAAGGAGATGTGGTACTCGATGAAGGGTTCAGCGAAGGCCGATACAGCGGTCAGCGAAATAGAGAGTAGCGCAACAACTCTGACCATGCTCGCCCTCCCACGATGCGCTTCTCAAAACCAACCATCAAGAAAGGGGCGGCTGATAAACTCGCCGCCCCGGAACACTCTATTATGTAGCAGCCATGCCGACCACTCGAATTAACCTTTGACCGGACGCTTGGCCTCTCCCGTGTAGATACTCAGCGGGCGATAGATGCGGTTGTCTGCTGCCTGTTCGATGAAATGGGCGCACCAACCCGTGACGCGCGAGGCGACAAACAACGGCGTATAAAGATCGAGGGGAAGGCCCATCAGGTAGTACGTTAAGCCGCAAGGGTAATCGACGTTAGGATAGATCTTCTTGTCGTTGACCATGGGCTCTTTGATGGCGTCATAAATCGCCATCCAATTTTGCTGCCCCTTCTGTTCCGCTAGTTTACGCAGCTCGCCTTCTAGAATGACCGCGCGGTGGTCCCCGTTTTTGTAGACACGGTGTCCGAAGCCCATGATCTTGCCCTTATTTTCCAGGGCGTCAGCAATCCACGCCGTCGCTTCTTCCTGCGTCTTGAACTGTTCGAGCATTTCCATGGCCGCTTCGTTCGCCCCGCCGTGCAGGGGGCCCTTCAGTGCGCCGATCCCGCCCACGATGGCCGAAACCATATCCGAAAGGGTCGAGCAGATGACCCGCGCCGTGAAGGTGCTGGCGTTGAAATCGTGCTCGGCGTATAGGACCAGGGTGAGGTCGATAATCCGTTCCGCCAACGCGTCAGGCTCTTCGCCGTGCGCCTGATACAGAATCTGGGCCGCGTGGGAAAGGCCCGGCTTCGGGTCGAGCGGCTCGTGGCCGTTGAGGAAACGGAAGCGCGCAGCGATAATCCCCGCGATCTGTGCGGTGAGCCATACGGCCCGCTCGCGGTAGGCGTCCGAATCATCGCCGGACGTGGGATCGAAATGGCCGGCGTAGGAGACCATGCTCCGCAGCACGTCCATCATCGCCGTATCCTTGGGGATCGTGCGTAGCGCATCGACGAGCGCCGCGTCCAGAGGCCGGTACTTGTCCAGGCTCGCCTTGATGGCCTGCAACTGGGAATCGTTGGGCAGATCCCCATAGATGAGCAGGTAGGCCACCTCTTCAAATGTGGATTTCTGAGCCAGTTCCTCGATGGGATAGCCACGGTACAACAGTTGGCCTTGGTCAACGCAGGCCACCTCGGTTTCGCCCGCGATGACGCCCGCGAGGCCGGGGCTAAAAGTCTGTTCCGCCATTGTAACAATTTCTCCTTATTGACTAGTTATCGGTCATTGATTTGAGGGCATCTTGGTCTATTTCGAGACCAAGACCAGGCCGTTCGGGGATACTGATCGAACCGTTGGACGGCAGGATGGGCTCTTTGAAGAGCTTCGATATTTCCTCAGCCGGCCCGGTGAACTCTTCTGAGAACTCGTGAGGCCTTACCGCGTTGGTTATGGTGGCGTAGAGATGCAGGCTCGCCATCGAGTTCGCACCTACGCTCGGGCTGTGCGGCATGACAATCTTATTATGTACAACGGCCATTTCGTAGACGCGCATCATTTCGGAAAGGCCGCCTATGTTCAGCACATCGGGCTGTAAAATGTCAGGATTTCCCAACAACATAATATCTCTGATTCTCCAGGAGGATATTTCCAGTTCTCCCGACGATACGGCGCAGTCGAGCGCATCCACAACCTGCTTGAGCCCGGGGTAGTCGTATTGAGGCAGCGGTTCCTCGAAGTGCGCGATACCCAACTCCTCGAATTTTCTGCCTTGTTCAATTGCAGTGGGTACGGAGTATCCGCAATTTGCATCGAAACTTAACGGGCAATCGTCGGGCAACCATTCTCGGCATATCCGGAAGATAGCAAAGTCCTTCTTCGGGTCCGCATCTTGCCGGTAGTCCCTCCAGTCCATACGAACCTTGAAGGCGCGATACCCCTTGTCGTAGCCCTCCTGGACTTCCTCCAGCATCTCCTCCGGCGATTTGCACCAGCCGTTTCCTCGGCTCCAGTAGAGGGGGATCTCCGTTCTTCGCGCCCCTCCAAGGAGCTGGTAAAGCGGCATGCCAGCAGCTTTTCCGGTGATATCCCATAGCGCCACATCGATCGCGCCGACGATCTGAGAAGGGAATCGCGTAGACTGTTGGCCATCGCCCAGTGAAAGGAGCTCCCAGATCTTTCTCGGGCGGCACGGGTCCGCGCCAAGAAGGAGGGGCTTGATAAGGTCGTCAATATAGGCGCGCACAACGCTAAGGTTTCTAGGGGCCTCTGAGATTCCGCTAACCCCTTCATCCGTATGGATCTGTACCAGAAGACGGCCCGGATGACCGGCAAAGGACCGCACGTTGTCGCCCCTGGGGCCCTTAATCCTGTCTACCGTGATATCGGTGATTTTCAATGTGGTTCCCGCTCCTACTGGATGCCCATTCGTCTTCCGGTATCGATGCGCTAGGACTTGGCAACTTTCCCATCATAACCGAGCAAATCGTAGAGCTCCTGCCGAGTTTGCATCCGATCCAGAAAAGACTCTTGCCCACCCTCTTCCCCAATAACCCGGAGAACATCTTCCATCGCCTTCTGGGCAGCCCTCTGCAAGGTGACGGGAAAAATTACCATATTGTAGCCCATCTCGGCAAACTCTTGGACTCTTAAGTAGGGCGTCGTACCGAACTCCGTCATGTTGGCCAAGAGCAGCCCAGGCACTTCCTTGGCGACACGAGCAAATTCCTCGGCGCTCTTGAGGCCCTCGGGGAACACTGCGTCCGCGCCCGCCTCCAGATAGACGTTCGCGCGGCGAATCGTCTCGTCGATACCCACGACGCCACGGGCGTCGGTGCGGGCGATCAGGAGGAAGTCAGGGCTTGTCTTTGCCGCGGCGGCGGCCCCGAGCTTCACGCAGAAGTCTTCAGCAGACACCAGTTCCTTGCCTTCGAGATGACCACAGCGCTTCGGAAAGACCTGGTCTTCCAGGTGGATACCGCTAACCCCCGCCTGTTCAAGGACTTGCACAGTTCGCGCGGCGTTGTCGGCCTCTCCGTAACCCGTGTCGGCATCGGCAATTATGGGAATCGTCGTCACCCGTGCGATGCTGGCTGAGTGCTTTTCCGACTCGGTAAGCGTCATCATGCCGACATCGGGCATTCCCCCCACGCTATTCGCCAGGACAGCCCCTGACAGATACATGGCGTCGAAGCCTTCGCGCTCGATGAGTTTCGCGCTCAGGGCGTTAATGGCTCCCGGCATAACGACGCACTTTTCTTCGAGCATCTCACGAAGACGAGTTGATCTAATAGATGAGCTAATCAATATAAGATCCTTAAAATATTTATGTTACGCCTTACAAGATTACAATGACTTTAAGTATCTTGCCTTCGCGACCGTCATTCTGAGCGAAGCGAAGGAACTACCTAACCTCCAACCGCCACCAGTATTTTACCGAGGTGGCCTCCGGAAAGATGGGCAAAGGCCTCCTGAACTTCTTCCATCGGGAAGATGCGGTCGATCAGAGGACGGCCCTTGGCGCTACCGAGCATCTCCACGATCTCCGTCCAACCCGCCTGCGCTTGGGGCGGCGTCAATTTCCCTACATGAACGCCCTCGATGCGGACTTGCTTGAACAACAGTTGGCCCAATTGGGCCTCTATGCGCTGGCCGGCGAGTAATCCGATTATCATGATCCTGCCGTGAAGATTCGATACGTTTATCCCCGATTGAATGAAGGGGCCGCCCAGGTTCTCGACGATTATGTCCGTTCCTTCGCCGCCAAATGCATCCTTTATTTGAGCTTCCATATCGTCGGCTCCACTGTCCACCGCCGCATCGGCGCCCAGTTCTTTGAGTTTGTCCCGCTTATCCGCATCCCGCGACAACGCCACGACGCGCGCACCGGCCGCCTTCGCCAATTGTATGGCGGCAATCCCTACGCCTCCGGATGCTCCCGTCACCAAGACGTTATTCCCAGATTCGAGGCCTCCTTGAAAAAAGAGAGCCTTCCAAGCCGTCAGATAAACCAGAGGCGCGGCCGCGCCTTCCTCGAAGGTCCAACCCTCGGGCAGCGGCGCAACGGACCGCGCGGGCGCCGCGATGAGTTCGGCCAGCGTGCCTTGCCGCGTGATGCCGATTTCGCTGCGCAGGATAATCACCGAGTCGCCCTCGGAAAAACCGCTGTCCACGCCTGCCTGTTCCACGATACCCGAGCCGTCTCTACCCACGGTGAGCGGCAACTCGCCTGCGCCAGGGTAACGGCCCTCCACAAGGCCCCGGTCCGCAGGATTAAGCGACGCGAATTTCAGCCGGATGAGGACTTCGTCAGCGGCGGGCTTCGGGTTTGGAACATCATCGAGTTTCATATTGACTAGATCGCCGAACTCGCGGAAGCGCCAAATGCGCATGAGAATTCTCCTTTAAGATTGAGGGGCTCCGATGACGGGGCGGAGGCGCACACCACCGGGTTGCCAAAAGAACGGAACAGGAAAGAAGTATTGTGCGTGTGGATCCCCCGACGATTCAAGAAAGGGACGGGAGATTTAAGAAAGGGACAGGGAGATTCAAGAAAGGAACAGCGAGTAGAGCGGAGGGACGATGACGCAGGCCGAAAGAAACGGCGACCGTTGAGGCCTTGGGGAGCGGTCCGTTAGAAAAGAGCCGCAACCAAGATAATTGACGCGATGGCCACCGCATAGGCGACAGGCATATTTTTCATTTCCGCAGCGAGATAGCGCATAACTTCCACCTCTTCACAACGTCCGCCGACATCCGGAGAATCAAATGCTAGTCCTGATAAATGCTCACTCTAACATGCAAGAAAGGGGCCAATGCCATGGGCTAACATAAACCGCTGGAATAGTGAAATTTCGGATGGTTCCGCGAACAGAATTTATCACTTACGAGACAATATTACTCAGTTCTGACAATATATTGACGACACCAACCTTGATCCACCAGAAGATCTACTGGCCTCACGAAGAGTTAGTGGTTCGATTTATGCTGATAGGAGAGTAGGTCTTGTGAACTTGACTCAAGAAACTAAGCAAAAAAGGGACTTTTGGGCTTTTTCAAAAGTAGATGCAAGCAAAGCGAGGTACAAGCGGAGGCGTGTCTGTCCCTTTTCTTGCGGCGCAAGTCCATGCGCAGTCGGAGTTTGCATGAAGAATTTGTACAAGCATTCTGGATTTTGAACTACATCGCCGCCACGATGCGGTAGACTGCGCCAGCCCCAACGCTCAGGACGTACAATTCACCGGATGCGTCCTCGCCGAAGGAAACGATTCCGCCGCCGATACCCAGCGCAGCACTCTGGTCAGCGAATTCCGTGATTGCCCCGTTGAGATAGCGGAAGGACCAAACCGCGTTGGATACGTAGTCTGCGAAAAAGTACGTCCCCTGAAGGGCAGGAATATCCGTTCCACGATAGACGTAGCCGCCTGTAAGGGAACGGGCAATGGGCTGGTTGTAGTCATAAATCGGAGCCGTGAATCCAGGGTCCGTTCCGCATTCGCCCGCGCCATCTAAACAGGCGAATCCTTCGGCGACAACCCACCCGTAGTTCTCGCCACCGGAACTATTCGCAGGTTGAAAGTCGATCTCTTCGCGGGCCGACTGCCCCACGTCGCCGATATACAGGTCGCCGGTGACTCGGTCGAAGGAGAAGCGCCACGGGTTACGCAGTCCGTAGGCCCAGATTTCTTCCACGGCGCCTTCAATGCCAACAAAGGGATTCGTGGCGGGGATCGCGTAAGGAGTAGCGGCGTCTACATCGATGCGAAGAATCGAGCCGAGCGCAGTTCCAAGGTTCTGCCCATGGCCAAGGGGATCACGACCGCTGCCTCCGTCGCCGAGGCCGATGTACAGATAACCATCGTTCGGACTAAACGCGATCATGCCTCCGTTGTGGTTGGCGAAGGGCTGATCGATGGTCATGATGATCGCGCCGCTTGCCGGGTCGGCGGCATTGGAATCGGTCGAAATGGCGAACTCTTCGATAACCGTCGCCCCGTCGTTATCCGAGTAACAGACGAAGAAGCGCCCGTTCTCCCCATAGCCGGGATGAAAGGCCATCGAGAATAACCCTCGTTCGCCGCCTAAATTGCTGACCCGGTCGCCGATATCCAAGAAGGGACTGGGCAAGACTGCGCCGTCTTCGATAACGCGTATCAGCCCGCTCACTTGTTCGAGCACATACAGGCGTGACGCGTCACCCCCGGCACTCGCGACAAACACCGGCCGGTCGAATCCATCCGCCACAAGCTCCGCGCGAATCGCGGGAGGCTCACACGCGGGAAGGGCGAGCAGTAGAAGGGATAGAAGCGGCAGAAGAGAATAAAAACGCAATGGGTCGTCCTCAAAGTTGGCGGTATAATATTCGAGTTTCAACTCGGAGGGCAAATATAGCGTCGCGCGGGAAGAGCATGCTCACCAATTTATATTCGCTCAGAAAAACCACACTGTCTGTCATTGCGAGTCAGAAACCGCTTCGCGGGAAATTGCTGGAGGGACACCCCCGTGCCGTGGGCGAATCGTGGAAGAAACTCAGATTAAACGAAAGCACCTGAATGTGGGACCGCCGCCCTCGGCGGTCATGCGACATGCAATGACTTTCCGGCTGCGAAAGACCGCCGAGGGCGGCGGTCCCACATTTATGTATTTGACTGAAAAGAAGCCATGAGATCACGAGAGTTTCCTAGGAGCTCGACATCCCCGTGCCGGCGGCAAATTGTGGAAGAAACCGGATAATTAGTTTCCGAGAAGGAGAGACCGCAGGAAGCGGCGTGGCAATCCCTTCACCACAATGGCCTCACCAATAAGCTGACATCATCTCCCCATGATCAAAAAAAAGCTTTGGGTACCGAGCTAACCCGGTACCCAAAGCAAAAGTGTCACCTATGTCCCCGGTCCAAACGATTACGGAGCAGTGCTATCCGCAATCATCGTAAAAGCATACCGTGTATTCGTAAAAGCATGCCGTGTATTGAACCCAGGCTCTTCGTACCGGAAACTTAACCCCAGCAATCCTCGAAGTATTGTCTAGAGAATTGGGCATAGGCTTTGTGCACCGGAAGGTCAAGGCCGGGATACTTATGGAATTCGACGTGGCCGTCCAAGTAGAGGACGTTCGAG
>JAPYPO010000505.1 GCA_029937645.1 Candidatus Hydrogenedentota bacterium | reverse complement strand
ATAATAATTACGAATACTGGAGAATTACTTTCTTAACAGCAAAGCGAAGCAATCTCTTTTGACAGGGGGACTTATGCTGAAGAGATTGCCTCGGCGCTTAGATGTTGTGGGTTCATGACCCTAACAGCTCGATGGAAAATACCCGGTAGCCATCGCTCCACCGGTGCGGACGCTCCGTCTGATAGACGTAAAGAAGCCAACCATCAGAGGACCACATGAGGTGTACCGAGCGTAGCACGCCCTTCGTATCACGGAGATAAAAGATATTCGAGAGGCCATCTAGCAGAAGCGGACCCTCTTCTCCCCTACCCTGTTTTTGCAATAGCGCGAACATTTGCTCGGGTTTTGTTTCGATTTTCTCAAAGCGTGCATCGCGCTGCTGTTGCAGTTCGCGTTGCGTGGCGCGCAAGTCCTTGATGGTTGCAGCGAACGCATCCATATCGCCGTTACCGAGTTCAAGCGCGTCGAGTGCGGCTCGCGTTTCACGCTCATGAACCACGAATAATTTGGTCAATTCGTCACACAGCCGAATCAGCTCTGCATCGTCTTTACCACCAAGCGCGATCATAATGCCGCCGTCTGTCAACGGCTTGAGCATACGATGATAGCGCAGGGAACTTTCGGGGCCGGCCGGCGTCATGGTGCCACAGAACTGAATAGCGAAGGTGGTGCCCAACCAGGCGATCCGTAGATCGGCTTCCTCGCTTGTATCTATAACGAGTTTATCGCGTGCGACGAATTCATCTGTCGCGGGAACATGCACCGTGCCAACCAATTCCAGTAGCTGCTCGTTTACCATCGTGAATCCTCCTGCCGTACAAATGTCGCGGCGAAATGTATAGTATATTTTTGACGCCGATCTTCGCCGAAGTAAAGCAGAAACACGAATGTATTTCAAACGAATGCAAAAAGGAATTGCCCGATTGATTCCTGGTTACGGTCGCTCATCAGTGAGTAGGAGGATTTCACCGTTGCCGCTTGATGTAGTTGACCTGCCGATTTTGCGGGACTGGCACCGAAACCACGGTTATGAAAACCGGGCCGCCCGAGAGTATGCTCTCTCCCGGGCGGCTTCCACCAGCGACAACTATACGGCTGGTCGGCTGCGCGTAGCGAAACGCCTTACTTTGTGGGAAGGAGCCCCTTGATCATGTCAAGAACCCCGTCGAAAATACCGTCGGAATCCTGGGCCTTCGCCGGGGTGTTCTGCGCGCTGACTTTCGAAATTGTGTTCACATGCTTCATGTTTACTCTCCATTACTTCTGTTGATTTTTAGGCTAGACTCATAGAGTGTCCGTGGCCAACGGTCACACAAGATACTGCGTACGCGCTTTTTTGTTACGCCCGCACGTATCGCGTAGAGCAATTTCGCATTTCTGTGCAACAAAAATGGGAGATCGAGGTACGGAACATGAAGGATGAATCAACAACCGCATTAACCTCTTTCTTGGATCATCATGAGCTTCCCGTGATGCTATGGCGACGCCCTGAAGCTGACACAGGAGATCCTCACCTGGTCTACGCAAACTCCCAATGCTCGCTCGAATGGAACGTCGATTTCTCCAAGTACTTCGATCACCCCTATGCAGACGTGGCGCACCTCCTGACCGACCAAAACAGCCGCGTGGATGTGGCCGGCGTCATCGTCGAGGCCTTCAGGGAACAGGGCCATGATAAATCGCGTGTGTTCGTTCGATTCAGCACCGAAGGATCGCGGGATCGAACCTTCCAACTATCCTTGAACGCTCTCACGGACGATCTCGTCGCGATGACCTTCCTCTATCCCTTTCGAGAGCTTCTTGAGGTATCCAACGACACCTTATCGGTGCTGACTGCCGAGGGAGAATTGCTGTACCGTACGCCAAGCGCGTACACCAATTTTGGCTTCGAAGTGGGAGAGGAATCCGCACGTAATATTCAATCAATTACCGACGCCGAAAACTTTTTTCGAATTACAGAGTTTCTCGAAACTCTGATCCGTCGGCCCGGCGAATCCGAGAAGGCTGTTTTTCGCAGAAAACAAAAGGATGGCGCCTGGCGTGATATCGAGGTTATCGTAACCAATCGGCTTGAGGACGAAAATATTCAAGGCCTGATCGTAAATTCTCGCGATGTAACCGACCGGGTTGAGGCCCAGACTCGCATCGAAGAAATGAATGCCGAGCTCGAAGCCTTTGCCTATCGCATTTCCCACGATCTTAAGACGCCACTCCGGTTGATTCGCTCGTATCTCGAGAGGAGGGTGAACACGGCCCCCGACGAGGGCGGCGGCTTGATGCTGGAGACGATGGATCAAATGATCCTGTTGATCAATGATCTACTGGCCTTCTCGCGATTGGGGAGAAAACCCCTCGAAAAGGAGCAGGTTAATTTCTCATCCACGGCCCAAGGCGTCGTTCGGGAACTGCTTGAAGTATACTCCCTCGACCCGTCGAGCTTTCGCGTTGCACCCAATATCCTCTGCGTGGCGGACGCGACACTGCTACGCAATGTGTTGAAGAACCTCCTCGAAAACAGCGTCAAATTCGCACGGGATGGCGTACACTTACACATTGAAATCGCCGCGGAAGAACAAACGGAAGGTCGGGTGTTCTTTGTGCGAGACAACGGCATCGGCATGTCCATACCGGAGCCCGAAACGCCGTTCGGCTTATTCCAACGCTTGCAGGGATCCGAGGAAATCGACGGAAGCGGGATCGGGCTGGCGACGGTGAAACGCATTATCGAGCGGCACGATGGACGAATCTGGGCGGAAAGTAAACCGAACGAGGGATCCACGGTCTATTTTACGCTTCCGGAAGAAACCGGGCCTCAGGAGGACTCAAAGGAATGAGCGACAAGGTCCTCATCGTCGACGACGACGAAACGTTGTTGAAGACCCTTGGGGAAGACCTCGCGACCGCGGGTTTCGAGGTGGCGGTCGCGGCGGACGGACGCGAGGCCCTCACGCAATTCGACAATTTCAAGCCCGACTTACTCGTACTCGACGTTACGTTGCCGACCCTGCGCGAACACCCATCCGCCCCGAAGGACGGCCTGGAAATTCTGGCTCACATCCGCAAGAAACATAAGACGCCCGTCATTATCTTAACCGAGATTACCCATATGGACCCGTCGGCGACCGGAGCCAATGAGA
>JAPYPO010000504.1 GCA_029937645.1 Candidatus Hydrogenedentota bacterium | reverse complement strand
GCCATAGCCCCGGTACGCTATGACAATTTAAGTCGGGCCGATTGTGAACTCATACACTGGCGCGGCTAAGTGCGCGGCTTGTTTGACGGGTATGCAGCCGTGTGATACCGTTTTCTTGTACCGGAACGGTTTCGGTCGACGAAGTCTGGAAGGAAAATGATTGATGGAAAAGCGTTGTATTACCGCCCCAAGCGCACCTCCCGCGCTGGGGCCGTACTCTCATGCCGTAGCTGCTGGAAACTTATTGTTCATTTCGGGACAGGGCCCGCTCGACCCTGCGGGCACCGGCGTAATCAAGGGAACCTTTGAAGAGGAAGCCCGCTTGACGCTGTCCAACGTTCAGGCGGTATTAGAAGATGCGGGAAGTTCACTCGACGATGTAATCAAGGTCATGATTTTCCTGGCGGACATGGATAATTTCAAGGAATTCAACAAGGTGTACAAAGAATTCTTCTCCGAAGATTGCCCCGCCCGGAGTTGCGTAGAAGTCGCGCGCCTGCCTGCCAATTTTCAGGTCGAAATCGAAGCTATTGCCATCTTGCCCGAGGAGGGTTAGCGCCGGTGTATCGATTCAGACAACGATTAGAAATTGGACTTCGGTTGGCGTATTGGGGTGTGGTCGTCCTGTGTTCGTGTACAGCCTTCGCTCAGTCCGCATCGGAGTATAACGCCCAGGGATTCGAGGCCTATGAGGCTGGACACTGGGCGGAAGCGATCGAGTCATTTTCGCGCGCCTATGACTCCGCGCCAGAAAATGAAACGATCCGCCGCAACCTATCCAACGCGTATCAGGCACTGGCTCGTGAGTATGCGGAAGCCAAGAACATACCCGTGGCTTTGGAGCAGTTGGAAAACGCCATCGGCGCCGACCCGACGAATCCTCAACCGTATATTCAATCCGGCGCGTACTACTTGCAGGAGAGTCTAATTCCTGAAGCGATCTTTCGACTGGAGGAGGCCCTCCAACTGACACCGAAAGATGTGGACACGCATTTCCTACTGGGTGAATCCTACTACCGAGATGGCGATTTTATGAACGCCATCGCGCAATGGGAATGGGTCTTTGATGTCGATCCGGGATACGAGGGCCTGACGACCCGGCTCGAAAACGCATTGCGCGAATGGGATGTGGAGGAGGACTTCGATCTCAGCCGCTCCCGGTATTTCACAATCACCTTCGACACCGACACCGGAAGCCGCGACGTGCGCGAGGTACTCCGTATTTTGGACCGGGCGTATCGCAAAATCGGACAGGACTTGGGCGGAGCCTATCCCCCGACACCAATCCAGGTGACCCTGTACAAAGCGGAAGGGTTCTCGAAAACCACCCAGATGGGCGAACACGTGGGCGCGCTCTTCGATGGAAACCGGATCAAGGTTCCCGTCATCGATAAGGAAGGGAATTTCATCGAAGCGAAAGAACTCGAACGGCGGCTCGTTCACGAATACGTCCACGTTGTCGTCCGCCACATCGTGAAAGACAACGCCCCCTGGTGGCTGAACGAAGGATTGGCGGAAACGATGTCCCGCGACATGACAGCCCTCGAATTCGACTTCCTCCGGCGGGCGAAAGAGAAAGGCATTCTTTTCTCACTCTCCGAATTGACGGAAAGTCAGCTTGAGAAGCTCGATCCCGATTCCCTGATGCTGGCCTACCGACAGGCCCACGCGGCCGTTGAGTTTCTGAAAATTCGCCGCAAGAAGCGCGGATTAACATCGCTATTGACCCAACTTGCGGCGGGAGAACAACCCGAAACCGCCCTGAGCTATTCGACACGCTATAACTACAAGACGCTAGACCTGGCGGTAGCCAGTTACATCGAGACCGGTACAGGCTAAATCGTCATCAGCGCTCGCAGGCAAGTTGAAATTACACACCCCGTTCCCGTATCCTTCGGCTTCCTTTCAGGATATTCCCCGATAGCTCAGTTGGTAGAGCGTCTGGCTGTTAACCAGAATGTCGCAAGTTCGAGTCTTGCTCGGGGAGCCATTTATAACTAACGCTGAATCAGGCACTTGCCTGATACCCGCCTTGGGCGGCGCGGCCAAAACAACCGGTCAGAAAAGATGTAGTACTACATCCTATCTGCCCAGGAGGCCGCGCATGAATGCCAAGAAATCCCCCACTGTTCCTGCCTATCGTCATCACAAAGGCACCGGCCAAGGTTACGTTGTCCTGAACGGGCAATGGTTATACCTTGGCCCCTACGAACGACCCGCAACGCGCCAAAAGTACGACCAGACCATTGCTGAATGGCTCGCGAACGGTCGAACGCTACCGGTCGAGCAGGGAGATATCACTGTTTCCGAACTGGCGGTACGCTACTGGATGCACGCCAAAGAATACTATCGCCGCCCGGACGGAACACCAACCAGCAGCCTCTTCAACGTCAAGGCGGCGTTATCAGTCATGACGCGTCTATACGGGTTGACACCGGCGAAGGATTTCGGGCCGCTCGCCCTTCGTGCCGTTCGTGATGTGTGGATACAACGTGGACTTGCCCGAAAAACGGTCAATTACTACACCACCGAGACGAAACGGGTTTTCAAATGGGCGGCATCCCTGGAAATGGTTTCGCCTACCGTGTACCAAGCGTTGGCGACAGTGGAAGGCCTACCAAAGAACCGCTCAAGGGCTAGGGAAAGCGAACCGGTTTCAGCGGTGCCGGAATCGCACATCGAGGCCATCCGGCCATTCGTTTCCAGACAGGTTGATGCCCTCATTTCCCTGCAACTTCTTACAGCCGCTAGAAGCGGGGAGCTATTAAAACTCCGGGCGGTGGACTTCGACACATCTGAAAAAGTCTGGACGGTGCGCCTGAAGCATCACAAGACAAGTTACCGGGGCAAAGAGCGAATCCTTTTATTTGGCCCCAGGTGTCAGAAGATTATCCGTCAATTTATGGGAGAGCGAGGCGTCACCGACTTCCTATTCTCGCCAATAGAAGCGGAAGCGGAAAGAAATGCCCAATGCGCAACGCATCGACGCCCAGGCACAAAGGCAGACACAACCAAGACGAAGCGCAAGTTGGGAGACTACTACACAACCGATAGTTATCGCCGCGCCATCGACCGTGCGTGCATTAAAGCCGACGTGCCTGCATGGACGCCGCACCGCCTCCGCCACAACGCAGGCACGGCAATTCGTGAAGAGTACGGG
>JAPYPO010000503.1 GCA_029937645.1 Candidatus Hydrogenedentota bacterium | reverse complement strand
TTACGAATACTGGAGAATTACTTTCTTAACAGGAGCGACCGCAGGAAGCGACGTGACAATCTCTTCAACATAAGTCCGCCTGCCAAAAGAGATTGCTTCGCTCGCAATGACAACTCAAGTCGGGTAAATTATGAACCAATACACTAGAGCTTAAAAATTTCCGACTCCGTCACAATGACGCCATCAAGGTCCGCCCCCGGCGGGACTACGCCCCCGGCGAACACTACCGTATTGCGCAGATGGGCTCCGTCAGCAATGGCCGCACCGCTACCGACAACCGAGTGCAGGACTCTGGCCGAAGGAGAGACCACCGCAGAATCGGCTAGATAGTAGTCGAGGGATTCGTGCCGGAGTGCGGCAAGGTTTACCTCGCAGAGGTCGGCCGGGTACGTGATGTTAATGTCGTCCGACAGATGATTGCTGGGCCGCACGTTGTAGCCATCCGTAATCAGGATCTGGATGCTGTCCGTGAGCTCGTACTCGTCGCGAAGCGCCGTGCGCGGCGTACGCCGAATCGCATCGAACACGGCAGACTCGAAGATGTATATCCCCACGCCCTTGAGTCGGCTCTGCGGATATCGCGGCTTCTCGATGGCGGCCGCCGCCCGTCCGTCGGCGTCGGTGACTATACAGAAATTGCGCGTTATCGCCGCCGTATCTTCCTCCTCGATAGCGCCGATGATCGCATCCACACCGGGCGCACCAAACTCCGCAAGCATCGCGGCCAGATCGAGGTCTTGGAAGTAGATGTCGCCCAAGAACAAGACGAAAGGCCCACGAACCAGCGATTCGAGTTGACCCACGCAGTGGGCAATCCCCAGCGATTCCTGCTGATGCACGTATTCAATCTCAATACCCATGTCCGGAAGGCGCTCGATAAGGCGGACAATCTCGAAGCTGCGGTAGCCAACAACAACGATGGCTTTCGAGATACCGACAGACGCCATTGCCTCTAATTGGTAATAGAGAATGGGCTTGTCGAGGATAGGCAACGCGGGTTTCGGCAGGCGCGTGGGCAGGTTCATCATGCGCGAACCCCGGCCCGCCGCCAGAATAACCCCAATCAACTCAGATGATTCGTCAGTCATAGATCAACATTCTAACGCACCCGAAGCATTCTCCCCAAAAGTTTTTAGGAAGGGGTTTTGGGGAAACCGTTTTCCAAAAACGGTTTCCCCAAAAAAAACGCCTCTACACAAAATCTATCCAACCGGGCGTCGATCCCGTCTCCAAACGAAGAATATAATTCAACTGCCCAATGTGATGTTCCAAATGACGAAGCCCCTGCAGCAGCATATCGAGCACCGATTGCCCCACCTTCCACTCGAACGCGCAGAGTCGAGCGAAATCCTCTTCGCTGAGATTTTCAATGATACCAAGGCACTTGCGCTCCGAGGCATCCAAATAATCCAGCAGTTCACCCTTCGTAAACACCTTCGACGGCACATTGTCCAGCGTTTGGTCTCCCTCCGCAGCAAAAGCCTGGCGCTCCCACGCCTTGAACAACTCCGGCGAGTCGCCAGAATACCAGTCAAGAAAGAAAATCGTGTGATAGGCGATTTGGTGAAACGGCGGCGAGCCACGCTCCGCCGACCAAGAATCATCCGGGCACGCCTCAATAGAGTCCCGCAAATTTTGGGCAAGGCAGACATACTGGTGCTTCAATGCGTTTCGAATCGCTTCTTCCATGACGAGTATTCCTCCAGAATAGACAAGTTATTCATAAATCATGCTGCACCACAGTTTTGGGCGTGCGGCGAGCACCAAAAATAGAGTGCATTTCGAATCTCAATTAAAGGATTGACATGCTTCATTCAATCTGACATAATGTTCTTAAAATGTCGACAAATAAATTGTCAAACTTTTCATAATTTACTCTAAAACAATAAGTTATGGAGGACATTTATGAGAACATATAACGAGACATATTCATGGATAAAGTTTGTCGGAAACCTCGGTGAGGCGCCGCCAAAACTCTGGCTTATGCTAGGTGAATGCCAGTCCAAGTGTGAGCATATCGCTGGTGTACCCTTGCGCCCCGATACAGCAGAAGAGTTGCATCGAGTCTACTTGGCGAAGGGAGCACTTGCAACAACGGCGATTGAGGGAAATACCCTATCCGAGGAAGAGGTCCTTGAACTCCTGGATGGAAAGCTGAAACTTCCGCCATCAAGAGAGTACCTGGCTACAGAGATCGACAATATCGTGGGGGAATGCAACGAAATCTTTGCGTCGATTGTCGATGGTAGATCTCCGGAGGTTACCAGGAAAAGAATCTGTGAACTCAATCGAACGGTTCTGAATGAGCTTTCCCTTGACGAAGACGTCGTCCCCGGAGCCATGAGAACGCATTCCGTCCTCGTGGGCCGATACCGTGGCGCACCTCCCCAAGATTGCGCGCATCTTGTAGACAAGCTGGTTGAATGGCTGAATGGATATGAGTTTCAAGGAGAAGCGGGTCTGGAAACGGTCTACGCCATTTTGAAAGCCATACTCGCACATCTCTATTTAGCATGGATTCATCCATTTGGAGATGGGAATGGCCGAACTGCACGCCTGCTTGAGTTTCAGATTCTTGTTTCCGCAGGCGTCCCTGCAGCCTGCGCCCATCTTCTTAGCGATCATTACAATCTGACACGAACTGAGTATTATCGGCAGCTGGACGCTGCGAGTAAATCAGGTGGCGATGTCGTGCCCTTTGTCACGTACTCTGTTCAAGGATTTTTGGATGGACTTCGAGAGCAGATAGTAACGGTTGGAAAACAATTGCTGGATTTAACCTGGACAAACTATGTCCATGAGTTCTTCGGAGACAGGGCATCTCCCACGCAGGTTCGAAGGCGGCATCTTGTTCTAGATCTGTCTTGGCAAACAGATCCGGTTCCCGCTTCACGGATACCGGAAATCACAGTACGATTGGGACGAGCCTATGCGCAACGAACTCAGAAAACTCTAAACCGCGACATAAATGCCATGCTCGAAGCGAGACTGCTTGTCCAAACTTCCAGAGGTCTTCGTGCAAGGAAAGAGCTGGTCCAGGCGTTTATTCCTCCACGTACCGCACCAAACGATGAGGAAGTAGAGACACGTTAAAATGGAAAACCGGAACGTCTGCGCATTCCGGTGAAAAAGATCACCCATTCCGGAGGAAAAGGATCACCTGTT
>JAPYPO010000502.1 GCA_029937645.1 Candidatus Hydrogenedentota bacterium | reverse complement strand
GTTAATATCAACAATTTCATCTGCATTGTTAAGCAGCAAACGGCAATCTTTACTCAAGTGCCTTAGGTGCAACTTCTTACCAAGTTTGCGATACCGTTCAGTCAGACCGTTTATGGCTTCAATACTTGAGTGATCGTGTACGTGTGAATTCATGAAGTCGATGATAATCTCATCCGTATCATCCTGAATTCGGAACAAATCGTTGAAATCATGTACCGCCGCAAAAAAGAGTGGTCCATCGAGTTCGTAGTGCGTAGTTCCTTCCTCATCCACGTAACGTTTCGCTGATATATGTTTTGCTTTCTCCCAGGCGAATACCAATGCGGAAACGATGACGCCTGCAAACACAGCAATCGCAAGATCAGTGACCACCGTAACAATCGACACCAGAATGAGTACGAAAGCATCACTCTTTGGAATCTTGCCGATGATGCGAAAGCTGGACCATTCAAATGTCCCGATCACAACCATAAACATGACCCCCGTAAGCGCCGCCATCGGGATGATCTCAATGAGACCGGAAGCGAACAGGATAAAGATGAGCAGGAATATCGATGCGGCAAATCCAGAAGTACGTCCGCGTCCGCCGGAGTTGATATTGATCATACTCTGACCGATCATGGCACAACCGCCCATGCCGCCAAAGAAGCCCGTGATGATATTGGCCGAGCCCTGAGCGATACACTCCCGGTTTCCTTTCCCACGGGATTCAGTAAGTTCATCGATAAGCGTCAACGTCATCAACGATTCAATTAACCCAATCGAAGCCAGTATCAGGGCATACGGAAATATGATCGACAGCATCTCAAAAGTTAAGGGCACAGACGGGATGTGAATCTGAGGAAAACCTCCACTGACACTGGCGAGATCTTTCACGATTGTTGTATCGACCCCTCCAAAATATGCGATGCAGGTGACAGTCACTATAGCGGCGAGACCCGATGGTATGGCTCGCGTAAATTTTGGGAGAAAGAACATGATGGCCATGGTCAATAAGATAAAGCCACACATGGTGCCGAGCGCTCCCATTGGAAGCCAAGCCGATGCTGTATCGGTTGGATCGATTCTGAATTGCCCGAGCTGCGCCTTGAAAATAACAATCGCTAAACCGTTCACAAACCCAAGCATCACGGGATGAGGAATCAAGCGGACGAATTTGCCCAACTTGAGTAACCCGGCCGCAAGCTGTATCACGCCCATCAACACGACCGTCGCAAATAAATATTCGATGCCGTGAACTTTGACCAGGGTGACCATCACTACCGCCAACGCTCCGGTAGCTCCTGATATCATCCCTGGACGTCCACCGAAGACAGATGTAATCAACCCCACGATAAATGCCGCATAAAGCCCCACCAAAGGATCGACTCCCGCCACAAAAGCAAATGCGACAGCCTCTGGAACCAGAGCCAACGCAACGGTCAATCCGGAAAGGACATCGTCTTTAACAGTGCCACGCTTTTTTTGAAAAATACTAAACAATGTGTTGTTTTTTGGGCGACTGGCAACAGTCGTCACGTCCTTATAGAGTTAATGGGGTAGAAACGCTTGGAGATCGATTCGATTCAATCGATCAATCAGAGGGTGAAGAGCGGGTAATCGATGAAGAATCGAATACCGATACGAAGGATTCGGATATTGTACCATTTCTTCGCGACCTAAGTGGTGAATCCAGGAAGTCCTCTGGCAATCGCGGTCGTTGATTCTGATATCATTGTCCGCTTACTTGCCTAGCGCGAAGCCTTTTTGACAAATACGGAGCAGCACATGAATTCTTTCCGCCCCCCAGAGCGCACCCTCATGGGTCCGGGTCCCTCGGATGTCTCCCCCCGCGTATTGGCCGCGTTGGGCCAGCCCACGATTGGCCACCTCGACCCGGAATTTATCCGGATGATGGACCAGATCAAGGCCCTCCTCCAATACGCCTTTCAGACGAAAAATGAAATGACGCTTGCCGTATCCGCGCCCGGATCGGCCGGAATGGAATGCTGTTTCGTCAACCTCGTAGAGCCGGGCGACACGGTGATCGTCGCTCAAAACGGCGCATTCGGCGGACGCATGAAGGAAAATGTGGAGCGCTGTGGCGCGACGCCCATCATGGTGGAACACGCCTGGGGCAAAGCGATTGACCCCAACAAAGCGGAAGACGCCCTGAAGGCCAACCCCGACGCGAAAGTCCTCGCCTTCGTTCAAGCGGAAACAGCGACCGGCGTCCTATCCGATGCCGCAGCGTTGACCACGCTGGCCAAGGCCCACGATTGTCTAACTATCGTCGATTCTGTGACCGCCCTCGGGGGCTCGCCACTTAACGTAGACGAGTGGGGCATCGACGCCATTTACAGCGGCACGCAGAAGTGTTTGTCATGCACGCCCGGCCTCTCCCCGGTCAGCTTTAGCGACGCGGCGGTAGAGGTCATCAAGAATCGTAAGTCGAAGGTGCAATCCTGGTTCCTTGATCTGAATCTCGTGATGGGGTATTGGGGCGAAGGAGCGAAACGCACCTACCACCATACGGCCCCAATAAACCCTCTGTACGCGCTGCACGAATCGCTGCTCATCCTCAAGGAAGAGGGCCTGGAAAATGCATGGGCGCGGCATACAAGAAACCATCTGGCGCTGCGTACGGGAATCGAAGCCATGGGCCTTTCTCTCATCGTCGAAGAAGCATCGCGCCTGCCACAAATGAATGCGGTGTCGGTTCCCGACGGGGTGGACGAGGCGGCGCTTCGCTCCGAGTTATTAAGAGATTTCAATCTCGAAATCGGAGCGGGCTTGGGTGCCTTGGCGGGAAAAATCTGGCGTCTCGGCCTCATGGGACACAGCTCGAACCCGACAAACGTCCTGCTATGCCTGGGCGCGATGGACACGGTGCTCACATCCATGGGCGCGAACATTCAATCCGGAGTCGCTGTCGAGAAGGCCAGAGCGTTCTATAAATCGAACGGCTGATATTTGCGACGCCCATCGGATTATTAGTTCTATCCTACTTCTCCATCCTCCAGATAGCCCATACGTCACACTTGGCGTGGGGTTCATCGGGATAGTGTTCGAGCAGCGATGCTTGAATTTCTTGGGCGCGAGTGAAGTCGGAGATTAGCCCGACGTTTGAGAGTTCTTCGTTTTGGAAAACTCCAGGAAAACCTCCGCAGTCCGTCAGTGCCCCGATGGAGCAC